>CBFIFQ010000022.1:0-28034 GCA_965661905.1 Opitutales bacterium | reverse complement strand
TTTTTCCTGGATGGATGGCAAGGTGGAACAGCTAAAAGAAGACCTATCCGGTTCGGTAAAAAAACTCGTCGATCACGATAATGATGGATCAACGGCTAAGATTCACAAAAGCTTTCAAGCCACTGACCGGGCCACCACCCGACTCATGCCCAAGCAGATCCAATTACTTACCCGGTATGCCCCACCCCTATCGAGTTGGGAAGCTGAGTTCTCTGTTTTAGCTGTCGGGAAAGCTGACAGGTTATCCCTCAAAGATGAAACCGACACTTCCAGGATACCTGCTACCGGCACCCCCTCCTTCTTACTTTTCGGTATGGGCTTAACCAAGGCCCTAGGCCACGAAACCGAGCTTTCGTTAAAGATCGAAAATATTACAGATGAGGATTACCGGGTCCATGGCTCCGGCATCAATGGGGCTGGCAGGAATCTTATCTTTTCCATATCCAGTTCATTTTAGGGTAGCAGCCAGGTAAGATTGCTTGCTCTATAAAAATTCATTTTGAATGAAAATTGTCTGTAACTTTTTCATTCCTTCGTAGTATTATCCATTATGAAGTTTATTTCTTTGATCTTTGTGTTGGCTTGTATCTGGTCCTTTTCATACAGCAAACCCATACCGGCAGCCGTGATTGACTCGGAAGCTGAAAAAATAAACTTCATTCTCGATACAACCCACAAAGCAAAAAATATTTCAATTCCGGAAAAAGTTAGTGATGCACAACTGGCTCGCAGGATTTATCTAAAACTTGCAGGACGGATTCCTTCCTACGAAGAGATTACATCATACTTGGCCAATGATTCGGTTCATAAAAAAAGGGACTTGATCGACACCCTTTCGCAGTCCCCTGCCTATGATAGCCAAATGTTTAACTGGTGGGCCGATTTACTCAGGTTAAAAACGCGCATGACCGGGGGTAACCAAATTGGTGCCGGGCAACTTTATGTACACTGGGTAAAAGAGCAGGTTGAAAGAAATATTCCCTTTGATGAAATGGCTTTCAACTTGGTCACTGCCGAAGGATACCCGTGGGAAAACGGAGCGGTGGGGTATTACCTTCGGGATGCGGGCATGCCGCTTGATAATATGTCAAACACCACCCAGGTCTTTCTCGGAACCCAAATGGTCTGTGCCCAATGCCACAATCATCCATTCGATCGATGGACCCAAATGGATTACTACCAGATGGCTTCCTACACCTATGGGATTTCCACCAACATGAGTGGAGATTTGCAAAGCAGAATCAAAAAACACTTCGCTCAGAAATCCAAACATTTAAGCCTGAAAGAAAAAAAGAAAATCAATCAGTCCAAAGAAGCTGGGGTGTTAAAGCGGTCTATTTCGGAAATGATTCAGCCCCTTCGATACGGTGCTTCGCATACTGGAAGAAAATTAACCCTTCCTCATGATTACCAATATGAGGATGCGAAGCCTAAGTCGGCGGTTCGTTCTTCTCCCATTTTTGGTAAGATAGACGATATTCCTGTCGATGGCTCTCGGGTGCAATCCTATGGAAAATGGCTTACATCTCCCGACAACCCAAGATTCAGCAAAGTGGTTGCAAACCGTATGTGGAAAAAAGTTTTTGGCCGCGGCTTAGTGGAACCCTTGGATGATTGGCGGGATGAAACCGTTGCCTCCATACCTGAATTGCTTGATCACCTAGCCGAACTTATGGTTCGGATGAATTACGATCTTAGGGAATTTCAAAGAGTCTTGTTTAGGGTGGCGACCTTTGAACATATCGCTCCCTCCTATATTCCAGGCAGCGAAACTCCCTACTACTTTGAAGCTCCTCTTTTGGAAAGAATGTCAGCGGAACAGATCTGGGACTCACTGGTAAATTTATCCATCCTTGATGCCGATGAAAGAAAAGCCAATACAGAGATCATCGAACAAAGGCTGGATAAGTTTAAGACCTATGAAAAAAAAGTGAACGCCTTGGATGCAGAGGAAATTATTGAAGTTGCTCGAAAAGGGTCGGCGGCAAGTAAGTCCTTAAATGATGAAATGGAGAAGTTACAGAAACAATTACGGGAAGCTCAGGAAGCGGATGACCGGGAGGCCGTTTCTCAACTGAGAAAAAAATATTTTACGGTCCGCACACAGCAAAGATCAGTTTTTGCGCAGGTCATTATGGGTCCAGGTTTTGATGCCCTTTCCCTCTACAAATATAACATGAAGGCCAAACCCCAAGATGACAGGTGGAAAAAGTTTGGTCCTCACTTGTACCGTGCCTCTGAATTACAAACTCCGGCACCCCCCGGACATTTTCTTCAGGAATTTGGCCAGTCGGACCGGGAAGTTGTCGATAATTCCAACCTGGATGCATCGGTTCCACAAGCACTTAGCTTTTTAAACGGTAAATTTTACGGGGCTCTATTCAGTAAAAACTCACCCCTAATGGCCGATTTGCAGAAAGCGAGCAATCCCCAGGAAAAAATAAAGCGCCTGTTCCTGTCCATTCTCAGCAGAATTCCAACCGATGAAGAAATGTCTATGTGCATGGCAACCCTTACAGCAAAGCCAAGGGTGAACTCTCCCCCCATAAAAAACCAGTCGCAAGAGATCCCCCTGGCAAAAAAGAAAAAGTTTGAGAAAGCCTTGGAGAAGAAAAAAAACTATGCTGCTTTTGAAGCCAAAAAAGAATTTATGGCGATCGCATGGTCTCTAATTAATACCCGCCAATTTTCGTTCATCCAGTAAGAGCAAACCGACCTATTTACCCATGAAATCCTCATCCCTTTTCACGAACGAATTAAACCGGCGCCGGTTTGTTACTCTAGCCGCTAAAAGCTTTTTGGGGCTTAGTATACTGCCATGGGCACCAGCTCAAGCTGCAGGGCTTGGCTTAAACCGCCCATTAAATCAGGCACCCAAGGCCAAAAACATAATTTATCTCTACATGTCGGGCGGAATGAGTCACCTAGACACATTCGACCCCAAAGCTGGAAGCGAAGTAAGCGGACTGACCACAGCGATTAAAACCAAGGTCGATGGTATACAACTAGCCAACACCTTGCCTCTTCTTGCCAACCATACTGATAAAATTGCCCTGCTTCGAGGCATGACTTCAACCAAGGGAGCCCATCAGCAGGGTAATTATTTTATGCATACCAGCTATGCACAGAGAGCCACCATTGTTCACCCAAGTATGGGAGCATGGCTGACCATGCTAGATGGTCGATTTAATCCAACCCTGCCCGGTGCCGTTGTTGTCGGTGGAGGAAGCCGTCATCCATTATCTGGATTTCTGCCAACTTCCCACCAGCCACTGGCTGTGGGAGACCCCAACGAAGGCCTGAAAAATTGCAAACGGATCTGGGGAATGACAGAAGAAAAATTCTCCAAAGGGTTGAGCTTATCCCAAAAACTCGATCAATCCTTCATCCGAAAGTATAATTTTGAGAAGGTGAAGGCCTACTCAGATATGTATGAGGATGCAGTCCGTCTCATGAAGAGTCATGATTTAGAAGCCTTTGACCTAAAGCAGGAACCGGCATCCATAAGAGATGCTTACGGAGAAGACAATTTTGGCCAGGGCGTATTACTCGCAAGAAGACTTATTGAAAGACAGGTACGTTTTGTGGAGGTTCAACTAGGCGGCTGGGATACCCATCAAAATAATTTCACCAGAGTTGCTGAAAGATCGGCGATGCTGGATCAGGCACTTTCTGCCTTACTTGATGATCTCCAGAAAAGAGGCTTACTGGAGGAAACTTTAGTGGTCTTGGCTACTGAATTTGGGAGAACCCCAACAATCAACATCAACGAAGGTCGGGACCATTATCCCAAAGCGTTTTCATGTATGCTCGCGGGAGGAGGAGTACAGGGCGGACAAGTTTGGGGAGAGACAGACCCGGAGGGTCGAGAAGTGAATGACCAAAAGGTTGAAATTCCGGATCTCAATGCAACCATAGCTTACTCACTTGGGTTGCCCCTCGATAAGATTGTATACTCCCCAACAAGAAGGCCTTTTACTTTATCGGATAAAGGACAGCCACTTGTTGAACTTTTCTAAGAGTTGATATTTTATTCAACCCTCTAAATTTTTTTATCGACCTTGGCTTTGGTGTGGAAGATACTTTTAATTTTTAACCTCTACACCCACTAAAATTATGAAGAAGTATTTTGCTTACCTATTGCTCATGCTTCCTTTTGCTATGACCGAAGCCAAATCACCTAAGCCTGAAGACACGCTCACTATCACACTCAAGGATGGTCCTGTCGTGATTGAACTCTTTTCAGACAAAGCCCCTAAACATGTGGAGCGCATCAAGAAACTGGCAACATCCGGGAAATATGATGGGGTTGCTTTCCACCGGGTGATTGAAGGGTTCATGGCCCAGACTGGTGATATCCAATACGGTAATAAAAAAGATTTTAATGGGGGCCGTGTAGGAACGGGGGGCTCAGACCTTCCTGACCTCAAGGAAGAATTTAATGACATCAAACATGTCCGCGGAACCTGTTCCATGGCCCGAGCTGCCAGCCCTGACAGTGCCAATAGTCAGTTTTTTATCTGCTTTGAACCTTCCCCTTTTCTTGACCGCCAGTACACGGTCTGGGGCCAAGTCATTGAAGGGATGGAGTTTGTAGACAAAATCAAATTAGGTTCATCCGGGAACAATGGCTCGGTTAAGGATCCGGACTTTATGGAAAAAGTTACTGTGGGGTCGAGTAAGTCCGAGAAAAAGCCAAAGGCAGCCAAAAAATAAAGTCAGGTGACCTGGGTCATTATAAAGATGGCCCGGTTAATTCTTCGCAAGTCAGGTGATACAAGCCGACGAAGAATTCTTCATCCCACCTTTCCTCCACGGTCAGTTCTCCTGATACCCGGATTACCCTATCCATGAGCACTTCCACACCTTTTTCTGCACTCACCACGATCCAGCCGTTGGCTTCAGGGGTTTGGCCGAAACAGCAGCTCAATTGATCAGGTAATAGTAGAAATTCCTTCACCTCGTTATTCTCATCTACAATGGTAGGAATCATAAAGCCCTCGATGGCCACCTTGCTCGCAGACAGTTTCCTCAACTCAGCCGGCACCCTCTGGCAGTAAGCAGCAAAATCAAAGTCGAGCCCGTCCCTTTCCCAGTCGACCTCGTATTTAAATTCGGTCAATCTGGGAAAAAAGACAACTTGGTAGGGGCTATCTTTATCCAAGGGAGGTAGCACACCGTAATCAATGGCTGTAACATTTTGGTCCGTTCCCTCTATGATCTTTCCATTTACAATCAGCCCTTCTGTATCCTGCGTTTGATTGGATTCATTGACGGATCCATTGCTATCGAAAGCTTTTTCGGCAAGGACCAAGGAAGTGTTTAAATCAGGATCAACTTCTGGTTCCGTCTCCGTAATAATCGGCTGACCCATAATGGTAGAGGCATCTATTTTTTTGTCAGGCGCATTGGAATCGCCACAACCCATGACTAAAATAAAAAGTAATACACTGCCAAGAGGAGGTAAGAGATAAGAAGCTTTGTTCATAAAAAATCGAGGACAGGGGCAATTAGGTGTGGTGCTTCAAGTTTTCTGAAAGATCAGCTTTGTAAACCTGTCGCGCCGGCAAAATTCCGCTGATTAGCCCAATCACTAACACCGAACAAAAGACATACAGTCCCACAAAACCCACTGAAAAACCACTCATTAAAACCCCGGTATTTTCCCGAATTACATGGGAAACAAAGATATGAATCAAAAAGTGAAAGCAAAAACCAGCTATCACCCCAAGGCATGCCAGGATAAGAGACTGGGAGATTATTACTGTGCTTACACTTGTTCGGCTTGCTCCTAAACATCTTAAAATGGCGAATTCTCTTCTCCGTTCATTCATCGAATTCCTTAATGTGAGCACAATAATTAACGCCCCTACCCCAGCAATCATCCCGGCAACCAATTCCAATATTTTTTGAAACCAGCTAAATTTATCCAAAAAACTGCTCAAGGTGGATGCCACAGGCCAGGCAAGTGTTGCCACATTGCCCTGCCGGTTATATTTCATATCCAATGAAAAACCCGCGGCCCCTTTCAGTGATAAAAGAACCGCACTTAGGGAATGGGACATCGATTTATCATGCCCGTCCATTAATTGAATGCCTTTAATCGGCACCCAGATAACCCGGTCAGCCGGAGTGCCGGTGGCCTCCAAAATCCCCACCACCACATAAATGTCCCGGTGTTTATTTTCTTCTTTGAAATGTAAGCCATGGTAAGGATGAAACTGGTCTCCCACCTGTAGCCCAATTTTTTGGGCGACCAAAGAACCAACGACCGCCTCCTTAGCCAACGGAGAAAATACCCTTCCCCCTTCTTCAACCTGATAACCCTGCCCCGGCTTCCACTGATGGCTTGTAAGAAGTTCCGGGTCCGTACCAACCAGGCGGTAGCCCAGGTAATTATCCCCCACCGCAATGGGGTAAGCCTCCTTCACTCCTTTGGTGTTTCGGATGATTTCATATTGCTCCCAGGAAAGATTGCCTGGTGAAGATTCCAGGTGAAAAAGTGAATTGAGGATTATCTGCAGCTTGGAACCTCTGGCACCTAAGACGGCATCAAATCCTCCAGCCGAGTGATTAAAGGCAAGGCGGGTATCATCATTTATTTTCCATGTGCTTAAAAATAACCCGACCGCCATGGCGATGGTAAGGATTGCCAAAAAAGAGGAAAACGCATGCTTACGAACCCCTCGAAGGGCAAGAAAGAAAATAATCCCAAAGCCTGGCCTGATCATTTGCATGGCCCACCCTTAGAGGCTTGGTTTAACTCAGCCCAAGAAATTTGATGATCGAAGGAATTGATCACATTGGGATCATGACTTACTAGAAGCATACTTGCACCTGTTGAGACACACAGCTCCTTCATAAGAGTCAGGGACATTTCGGCATTCCCTGCATCCAAATTCCCAGTTGGTTCATCGGCCAGCAATAATGTCGGCTTGTTAATTAAAGCACGAGCGAGAGCGACTCTTTGCTGCTGGCCCACCGACATGTCTCCAGGCTTGTGATTCATGCGATCTTTTAACCCAACCCGCTCCAGCATTTCTTTGGCTTCATCAACATTCACTTGACCGGCAAAACTCATGGCGATCAATAAATTTTCCAATGCGGTACAGCTCTGCAACAGGTGAAAGGATTGAAAAATGTAACCAATGGATGTGGCCCGGAGAAAGTCTCTCCTGCTTTCCTTCAGTTCCTGCAGGTCAAGACCCTGCAGCCGAATGCTGCCATCATCCGGGGTTAGCAGTCCGGCAATCAAATGCAAAAATGTTGTTTTCCCCGATCCACTTGTTCCATGAATGGCAACCATTTCTTTTTTTCCCAAAACAAAATCTTCAATGCGAACCACCGGCAAAAAAATTTCACCAGGTAGCTGAAAGCTTTTCTTTAAATTGGATATGCTTAACATTTTCGGTGTTTCATGGTTACTCCAATTCCATGTAAGTGCAAGTCGTACTCCTTCAAAGTATTATTTTTTCTCTCCCAGGACCAAATTCTTCGATCTCAAATTTTCTTGTTCTTCACCACAGGATTATTATGAATAAAAAGTGTTGGTTGAATTTAAAAAGGTGGCATGAAAATTTCAAAAAAATGGGGGGTAATTCCTTACAGGGAAAACGCAGAGGGAAAGATTGAATTCTTGATTGTATCAACTTCTCGTGGGAAATGGGTATTCCCCAAAGGTAACTTAATTAAGCGCTTAGGACCCAGCCGTACGGCTCAACTTGAAGCCTATGAGGAAGCTGGTATTGCTGGATCGATTTCCTCTTCTCCATACTCCACGAGAGTCGGTTCCACCAAATTTTTCTTTTATCCGCTCGAAGTATCGAGAATCTTCAAGGATTGGCCGGAATCGACTTTTAGAGCAAGAAAATGGGTCCTCCCCAAAGAGGCAGGGTTATACTTACGAAGAAAACCTTTTAAACAGATGCTCAAAACCGCCACTACGGAACTTGCTTAGTCCTGGTTATTTTCCTTTCCAAAATTCTCGATCCAAGAATTGAAAGGGTTGACGATCTTAATTTTTGGGAAATGATAAATCTATGCGTCCGCTTTGGGTTTGTAGTTTATTAACTTTTCATCTGTTTACAGAGAAGGTTAACGGGCAAAATGCATTGCGAACGAAATACCGCGAGTGGATTGAAGATGACAACCGGGTTGAAGTAAGGTCCTGGTACGCAGAGACTGAAATTGTTTTGAAGCGAGGGTGGTCCCTTGAATTCCTTGGTACCATCGATGCCTGGTCTGGTGCCACGCCAAACGGGTTGCCCCCTCAAAAAAGCAGTCCAAGCAATCCCAATGAATGGCTCAATAATGTTTCAGAAGAAACCAGAAAAGCCGGCTTGTTTACATGCAAAAAGGATACCAAGCTTTATTCTTTAGGCTTTGAATATGGCATAAGCGATGAACCTGACTATTTATCCAGGAGTTACGCCTTGCAATATGCTCACAAATTCGCCGCTGATACTTTTATTATCAATTCGGGCTTTTCTCTGCAGGATGATTCGGTCAAAAATGGAGATGGCCGTTTTGTAGGTAAAAGAAATCCCACCCTTTCATTGGGCTTCCAGCGCATTTTAGATAAATTCACTTCGATATCCCTAAACTTTTCATACTCTGCCCCCAGGGGATACCTCAGTGATCCTTACAAAAGGATTCCCGTCGACATGGCTCCTATCCCAGTCGTAAACCTGGAGCCTGAAAATCGGCCTGATGAAAGAGAGATTTTTGTCTTTTATTCTGAGATTTCTAGGTACATTAAGAGTATAAAAGCAGGTACTCACATGCGTTACAGGTATTTTGAAGACAACCATGACTTGAACGGACACACCCTTGAGCTTGAAGCTGTAAAAAAGTGGGGTGACCACTGGGCATACTCAACAAGCTACCGTTTTTACCACCAAAACCAGACTTTCTTTTACAACCCGCAAGTTCAAAAATTTGAAACATTTATGATCAGCCCAAATTCTGCAACCGGGCCATACTACTCAGCCGACCATCGCTTGTCTTCTTTTGATTCTCAGACCTTATCCCTCCAAGTTTCCTATTTCCTAACGGATGATTTGACCATCGATGCCGGCTTTGACCGATACCTTACTCAGGGAAAAGATGGGATTACCGATCAAAAAGTTTATCCGGATGCCAATATTTTCACCCTCGGATTCCAATGGGAATACTAGAAAAAAATAGAACCTACAGCTTGCTAAAAGAAAAGCAGGGAGCGAAACTTTGCTTTCAGGCATTTGGTACAACTTGCAACCTAGTCCTGCCCTATTCCAAAAACTTTACGATAGAATTCATTTCCGAGGAAGTCGTTTCATGGATAAACCATTTTCAACAACGTTATTCCCGTTATCTCGAAAATAGTTGGGTGTCAGAGGTAAACCGTGCGGCAGGTAAAGAAGTGGTCTCACTGACCAAGGAGGATTATGAAATTTTGCAAGCTGCCACATTTGCCTTTTTTCTAAGCAAGCATGCAATCGACCCATCGTGCTTGCCCCTTACCAGGATATGGCAAAACGCAACTGCATCCAAAATGTTACCCGAAGAGAAAAAAGTGCTTCAAGCACGCGAACTTGTAAATTGGGATTATGTGGAATACACAACGGATGAAATTTTTTTACCCAAAATCGGTATGGGTTTAGACTTTGGGGGCTTTGGTAAGGAATTAGCCGTTGATAAGATTGCTGGACTCTTAAGGAGCCATGGCGTGGAAAATTTTCTTATTAATTTTGGGGGAGATATCTTTGCCTCCGGTCAGGCAGGTGATGGAGAGGACTGGAGGATAGGTATTGAAAGCCCGAACCAAGAGGGCCCGCCTGCTTATGTCATTAAACTTAAAAATCATGGTCTCGCTTCCTCCGGAAATTACCGTAAATTTTTTGATGTAGGTGACAAACGCTACGGGCATACGCTCGACCCCCGTACGGGCTATCCCACAATTCATTCCCATATCAGTGCTTCAGTAGTGAGCCCAAGCTGTTTGAAATCTGGTATTCTTTCAACAAGCTGTATCTTGGAAGGTAAGGAAAAAGGATTACAAATGGTCGAAGCAGAATGGGGTACGGAAGGCTGCATTCAAACACCTGATTTCCCGACTTCCAGCAGTAGATTTTACGATTATATTACTCATGAAGATAGCACCTAAAATAGCATCTGTGACATTCCTGTTACTTATGGGTTGTTCTCCCAAAATAACAGTCAGCCCAATGGAAAGGTATCATCATGCTGATTTTGTCATGAAAGCAGACCGCGACCCTCTCGTGCTAAAAATGAACGATCATGCTTATTTCTCAAGGGAAGGCTCTAGGGGAGGCCGAGCAACCGGTGGAAGTGGGTGTGGGTGTAATTAAAATGAAAGTAATTAGGTTATTCATTTCTTTTTTAGTTTTAGTTGAAACCCGATCAGTTTTACCAAAACTCATAAAATTTTCCGGAGTTTTGCTGAAACCTGTTCCCAGCTTCATTAAATCCATCCATGCATGGGTTCCCGCAACTTCTGGAATGCTAGTGACCCATGCTTTGTCCGGTGCTACTACGGAGGTGAAATCGAGTTTAGGCAGTCAAATCAACTTGAAAGTGGGAGAAACTCTTGATTATCAGTTTTATACCTCCAGGTATTCTGCCCAAAGTTTTGCTGTGGAAGGCTTGCCCCCAGGAATTAATTCTGCACTCAGCTATGGGTCTGGCAAGTTAACCGGCACGGTTACCCAACCCGGAAATTATCAGGTGAAAATAGTAGGGTATCGTTATCCTGGCAATTCAGGGAGTGCGACGCCTTCATTTACAGTCAATGTATCGGTCGAGCAAAATACATCTATCTTATCATACTTTAACCCCAACGAATTAAGTAGTCTTTCTAACCTATGGTATGAATCTGCCTGGCTTGGGTTCTTCTATAAACCTGAATCTTTATCCTGGTTGTACCATCATCGATTGGGTTGGTTATTTGCGGAGTCTACAGCATTAGATGAGTTTTGGTTCTATGACACCGACCTCGGGTGGCTCTATACATCCAAAGCAATACACCCCTATTTTTTTCGGAATTCTACTCAAAGCTGGCTTTATCACCTTGAAGATTCAGGCAGTCATCGATTTTGGGATTATTCTTCGGAGACTACATTACCTTAGGGCTTTTCCCTTTTGATTGCCTTCCAGGCGAGACAACTAAGATATAGAAGGGTTCATGTCTCAAGATTTTCAAAAGATTTTTAAAACACCAAAGTATACAGGAATCACCTTGTCACTACTTTCAATGTTTGTCTTAGCTTCCATGTTCGTGGTGTGGGAAAAAATGCCCCAAGAAAACAGCACCACTTCCAGCCAATACCTTCGTGTATGGGCAGAGGATTCCATGGAGGGTGTTTTAAGCTTAGCTAAAAGCGACTTTGAATCCGAAATAAAATCAAAGGTGAAAATAAAGTACTTTTCGATTTCCACAATGAGCACAGTTCTGTCCGGAAATGCAGAACCATGGCCGGATCTTTTTATAACCACCGATTTCAATGATTCATACAGTGAACAAATCACCGGCTTATCTGCAGAAAGAATTCCTCTCGCCTACCATCCGATTCGTACTGGCCGTAATAAAGAACTATCGAAAGCCCTAGTTTGGGCACATGTGAGCAAAGACTCCGAAAACCCAACCGATGCCCTTTGTTTTTCCCGCTTTCTTGCGGCCCCCAGCCGGGGCCAATTCTGTTTTGCCCAACTTCAATGGACCGGTGTGGATGGGGATAAATGGAAGGCTCTGCCTGAGATAAAAATTTTCGCAGACAGGCAATTGGAGAAAAAAATGAAGCCTGCCCTGCAATTCTCTGCCAGGCGGGAAGGAATAACCTTTGACACCAACTTCCAAAGTTCAAAACAAATAACTGATACCTTAGCCATCTTGAAGCAAAGCAAAGCAAAAGAATACCTGCCGGATATTATTATAAGCCTACACCCTATCCATTCTACCATGGGTTTGTATAAGGAACAGAACAAATCGACCGAAGGCTTTAAGGCTTACTCTTTAAATAAAGGGAAGTATCCCCACTTAAGTAAAAGAATTCTCACCACAATCAGAAATACAAAGTTTAACTAATTAAATTTGCGAGTCACTCGGTTGGTGACTTATTTAGTACAATGCCCCACTTCTTACGATGCTTCACGATTTTCCTGTATCTTTCAAAGGTAACAGGATTTGCAGAAGTTGTAGAACCGCATGCATGGGAGAAATTAACACCCGAAAACATAGGTGATCTCGCCGATATTCAGGTGAAATTGCAGGAACTCGTTCCCCTCGCCAGTAAAGCTTTGGTTGCCTTGGAGACGGAAGATGGTGCCGGCAGTGGAGTGATTATATCTCCAGACGGATTAATTCTGTCAGCGGCTCATGTCATTGGTCGGACCGGCGTTGAAATGGATGTGCGCCTGCTCGATGGAAGCCGAGCCAAAGCCGTCAGCCTGGGTGGGTCAGAAATATCGGATGCAGGCATGCTTCAGATCCAAGGCGAAGGGCCCTGGCCTCATGCAGAGATAGCTGAAATGAAATCGTCCAATGTAGGTGATTGGTGTTTTGGCCTTGGGCACCCGGGAGGGTTTGACATGGAAAGAGGTATGGTCGTTCGCATTGGCCGTATTATCAAAAAACAAGATGAAACTATGCAAACAGACAGCCGCTTACTTGGCGGCGACTCGGGGGGGCCCTTATTTAGTTTCGATGGCAGGGTTATCGCCATTCACAGTCGAATTTCAAAAGAACCTGACCAAAATTTTCATGTACCAATTGAATCTTTTCATGCTAACTGGGATTTTTTTCGTAATCAGGATTTACTTACTTTCGAAGAAATTGAACAGGGTGGGTTTCTTGGAGTAGCTTGCGAAGAAAGTAATCAGGGACTTATTATCCGATCAGTTTTACCGGACACCCCCGCCGAAGCAGCTGGTTTTCTAGAAAATGACATTATCTTAAAAATTGATACTCAGGCAGTGAGGAACCGCGAAAAACTCACCATTCTCATTTCTACCAAAAAACCGGAGGATGAAGTTATAATCGAGTACCAGCGGGATAAATCTGTGGCCACGCTTAAACTTAAATTAGGTTCTCGGTTTGAATGATTTAATGGTCGTGAATTTAATTTTTAAAATCACTCTTTTTTTCCTGATTGTATGGGGTACTTGTAACATGAGTGCTGATAGCAATGAAAGCTCTTACCTTCCCGAGCCTTTTCGCCTCAATGGAATCACCACACAAGATGCATTTGGCCAAGGTAAAGTAAGGGCTCTCAATTCAACCGTGCGCTTGCTCCGGAATAACAAACTCATTGCCCTTGGTACTTTGATTAGCCCCAAAGGCTATGTCATCACGAAAGCAAGTTCCTGTGTAGGGGCAAGAAAGGCCACCCTCCAAAACGGTTCGACTTTTTCACTTAAAATTCGCAAGCGCTTTGAGGAAATAGACCTAGCCCTATACGAGTTAATTGCAGATAAAAATACCTTTGCGTGCGTAGAATGGACTGATGATAACCTGACCCTGCCAGTATCCTGGGTTTTTTCTTCCTTTATTGAATTAGAAGAAATTAGAGTCGGCATAGCCAGCGGAAATCCTCGTACGATTGGACGGGAAGGTGGAGTAATGGGTGTTATGCTTGGCCAAGATGGGAAAGCGGTCGGTGGGGTGGAAATTAATGAAGTTGTACCTCAAGCTGCGGGTGACCGTGCAGGGTTACTGGCTAAAGATCTAATTCTTTCCATCGACGGCAGGCGGGTCTTCACCAAAGAACAGCTAGGGAAAGTGGTTTCCTCCAAAGACCCTGGTGACATGATAAATTTGGAAGTCTCACGAAAAAATAAACAGAGAAAGATTAAGGTAACCCTTGGGCACAGCTCCGTTACCTTTGAGTTATTTAATCGAAATCTTCAAATGAGTGGTCCTGTGTCGAAAAGAAAAGATAATTTCCCTTTGATTTTGCAGCATGATCTTCCCCTACCTAAGGAAGGCATGGGGGGGCCACTTTTCAACCTGGAGGGGAAATGTATTGGTATTAATATTGCCCGGGTGAACCGAGTCACAACCTTTGCTCTACCCACCAAAACTCTATTACCTTACCTAAAAGATTGGCTTCCGGATGCCCAAAACATCTTACCTGAGAGGATAACCGAGAACGATACGGAAGCCGATCTCTGATCCTCTCCATGAAGGCTCCAGGCTTTCCCTGCAAGCAGAGCGTGCGCTTTGCGCTGCCCGAAGGAAACTGCCTCCCCGTATAACTCGTTTAACTCCCCGAATTGGACCGATGGGATCAAGGAGAGTTTCTCCTTTTGGGTATTCTCCATAAAAATCATAGCACCACTCTTTTACATTGCCGTGCATATCGTAGATACCCCATACATTGGGAGCAAATTTCGGATTATTGGGTAAAGCAGGGGTAAGCTTCTTGCGGTTAATCAAAGCGCTCGCCTTGCCAATATTGGATCCGGGGGTTCCTCCATTAATGTTAGCCATTAACCCGGAAAGCCTATCTCCCTCCTCAAACCCGCTTACCCCCCTATTCCCCGCACGGCATGCATATTCCCACTCAGCCTCTGTGGGGAGACGAAAGATTAATTTACTGGGAAGCGTACCAAATTCTCGGGCATGAGAGGTTTTCTTGTAACAATACTGCAAGGCTTGCGTGTAGGAAATATCGGTTACAGGCAGGTTGTTATGGTTCGTCCAAAGTTCTTTCAAAGTTTTTAGTTTGTAATCTATCTCCTGCCTGGTCAGGCGCCCAATTGCAATATTGCCGGGGTTTACTTTGGCTAGCACCTCTAAAACCGAGCTCAATTCCTTAGTATCCAAAATTAATTTTTGCACACCGCTTTTTTTAAACTGTTCAAACTTGGAGAAAAAACTGGATAGGCTGTTCAGGTTTGTAACCTTATCCGAAATAAAACCTTTTAAGGGTTTCTGTTTCCTATTGCTATAAAACCATTCAAGAAGAGCGTTGTTTTCTTCAGGCACAAAAAACTGCACACCCCTAGGGAAGAGATCGCCTACTATTTCATTCCATTCCCGAACAGTAATTTCAAATTTTGAAATAAAATATTCTTTCGATATTTTTACCCGATGTTGTTTTTCATCTGGCTTCCTCCCATTTTCGCCAGCTGGGCTACCCATGAAAAACTCCCCCGGTTGAATGTGGGCAAAATACTTTAAGTCTATTTTTTTTAATTCTTTCTTGGAAAGACCTGGAACGCTTGGGGGAGGAAAGGCAAGAAATGGCTGGTGCACTATCTTTGTCTCAACTGGCTCCGAACATGCTAAGAAAAATAAGGGGAAGAGAAGCCCAGCTAATAAACCTAAATCAGAACGGAACACAGGATGAAACCCTCAGCTTGATGCTTCTTGCTCCATGGGAAGCTTGATGTAAAAAACCGTTCCATGGCCATCTTTAGAATCAAACCATAATTGGCCTTTGTGAGACTTAACCACTACATTATGGGCAATAGCAAGACCTTGCCCTGTACCCACACCAACTTCCTTGGTTGTAAAAAAAGGTTCGAAAATTCGATTTTTTACTTTCTCAGGTATACCACCGCCATTGTCAGCGATTGAAATCACCACACACTTGGCATCAGGATAAAACTGGCTTTTTACGATCAGGGTTCCCTTTTGGCCCTCTGGAAAACGATCCCTTATAGCATGGGCTCCATTTACAATAAGATTTAAAACAACTTGATTGATTTCTCCGACATTGCAGGGAACTAAAGGTAAATTTTCATCTAATTCTAATTGCAGATGTGCGTGATACTTCCATTCATTAGTAGCGACCACAGTGGTGGACTGGATCGCCTGATTAAGATCGTTTGGTTTTTTGGCCGACTCCGCATCTCGGTATGCAAAATTCTTCATTGATTTCACAATGGTTGTGATGCGGGATATCCCTTCTTTGGCCTGAGCAACCGCTTCCGGGGCATTTTCTTTTAGAAAAGAAATTTCCTTATCATCCGGAGAATTTTCGGTCTGATCAATTTTAGCAATAAAACCCTCAACCGCGTCCTTTAAAAAAAGAATATTATCATTGGCAAATTGGGAAGGCGAATTAATTTCGTGAGCTATACCCGAAGCCAGTTGCCCAACCGCTTCCATTTTTTGAGCATGCACAAGTTGGGTCTCTAATTCAATTCTCTGTTTCATTTCTGCGGATAGCTTTTGATTGCTAGTTTCAAGGGCAGCGGTCCTTCGCCTAACCGTATCTTCTAGCCCAACAATCAGACCTTTCAATTGCCTTGTAACCGAGCGAACCTCATAGGGTCCCGACTCTTTATGGGTAAATGGTTTTTGAAATTCAATGGATCGCCGTGCCGCGTCTTCCAGTTTCTTGATAGGACTGGCAAAACTTTTGTAAGTAAGAAATGCCAGCATACAAAC
Organism: Opitutales bacterium; assembly: GCA_965661905.1. Taxonomy (GTDB): domain Bacteria; phylum Verrucomicrobiota; class Verrucomicrobiia; order Opitutales; family Seribacteraceae; genus Seribacter. The sequence continues at coordinate 11,641 of CBFIFQ010000022.1, read as the reverse complement.
AAATATAAAATAAATTAGGCCAGTGAAGATCAGAATCATCTTACTGCTATCTTCGCTGGATCGTAAATCTTCCCACTTGGAAGCCATTGCTTTTTCGGACTTAATTTTCTGCTGCTCAGCGACAAGCTCAAGGTTGTCGAGACTCCTTTTTAAGTCATCCCTGATCTTCTCATAATCTGCCCGCGCTTTAACATTTCGATCCTTCCACCCAGCATCTTCATTCCAGGGTGAAAACTTTTCCATCTGCAGGATACTCTGTTCAATCCCCTTTAGGTTTTTCGCTATAGGTTCTAATAAAGCTTTGTTAAATTGAGGATACTCCCCAATTTTATTCAGACCTTCTTTGGCCAAAGCCATATTTTCCTTAGCCACATTAAAAACACCAGGGAAACTCTTGGGGTAAATCTCAAGGGCAACAAAAATTCCTCGGGTGGTCTGTAAAAACGCTTGAGCATCCGAATATTCCTCGGAAGAATCCCCTGTTTTTTTGGATTCTTCCTGTAATTCGCTCGTGGATTTTTTTAAACCAGAGAATGTAAACCAGCCAAGAAGGGCAATAAAAACAGCACCCCCAAGACCGCCGGCAGTTAGAAGTGCTATATATGAACGAACTTTCAAACCACAGAAATTAAAATGCCTCCAGGGGTACAGTCACTTGTATTTTTTTAGGAAATGGGCTTTCTTCATAAACGGAATCATAGTTTTGAATAACCTTAAGTAATTGTCTATCAATATCTGCTCCTGATGAGGCAACAAGGAAGCCATCACCCAGTCTTAAGTCCTGGGCTAATCTCATCCCAGTTTCTAATTTTTTTATCGTGATTTCTTCGAGACGATAAGACTGTTCTGCAATTAAAAGGAGGTCCGATAAAGTTTCGGTTATCGTTGGGTCATATTCATTTGTTCGACCCGCAAGTGTTTGTACAATTAGATTTTTATCATGTCCCTGCTGTTCATAGTAATCATAGTCAAGGGCAACTTTTAAAATCGAAGCTGATAAACGAATACCTTCCTGGTCTGGGGTTTCAAATCGGTATTGGACATCAAGTTTATTCAGAATTTCTCCCACCTCCTCAAGGCCGGGAATCTTTTCGATTATTTTTTGGGTTTCGTCAGGAAGCTTTTTTACCATATCCTTAACCTCTGAGCTTAGTTTTCGATTATGATAAACATCCTCACTTACAGCTTCTGGAATGGAAATGTAAGAAAGTTGGGAAAATACAGCGGCGACATCCAGCCTCCAGCCATTAGGAACTTTTAATTTTTCACCAATTTCCTTGGCGATTCTCCTGACTCTTTGGGCCCTGCCAAAAAATAAAGGCTTGGCTGTACTTAAGGATTGGGCCAAAGCATCAACTGCTCCCCGTAAGGTTTGATCCAACAAAATTCTTTTACTGATAACAAGATCATGTTGGGCTAAGCCATCTTTCAAAACTTTGATTAGAGTTTCGGGCGGACATGGCTTGGCAAGCATCCTAAAAACATTTCCTTCATTGACTGCAGCGATGGCAGATTCAAAATCGGTATGTCCGGTCAAAAGAACAGTTACCACTTCCGGGTCAATGGCTTTGATTTTACTAAGCATTGTCGCACCATCCATTTCAGGCATTCTCATATCTGATAAAACAAGGGCAAAACCCTTTTCTTTTTCAAATACTTCTAAGCCCTCTCGCCCATTCGCGGCAAGATGCAGTTCGAAATCTTTTCTAAGATTAAGCTGAAATCCCCGAAGAATAGATTCTTCATCATCTACGCAAAGAATTTTATTATTCATTAATGTGAAAGGTAGTAATTAAATAGTTAAATTAGTTATCCTAGGAATCAGGTTTAGAATACCCAAAAGCTAGTGTAGAATGTCATAATAACCATAATCATTTCAACGAAATTATTTACTATTTATACTATTTTAACCTAAGCTTTTCTCAGAATGTAAGATTTACAAATACTGAATATTGAGAATAAAATTTAACTGCAATCCTCCCTATCCCAGAACTTTTGAACTAACATATAGTTAATTAAATGGTGATTCCTGCACCTCCCTCAAAGAGTTGTAAAACCTAAAAAATAGAGGGTCTTTCTCGCCGATCTTATTGAGCACTTCTTCGCCCATCTGTTCAAAACCAAAACCTAATTTAAGAACAAGATCACGATTTGAAACTTTCTTTAGGTTACTATCATTTGCATGAATTTGCCGATACTCCCGGACAACCTCGCAATCGTAGGTTGCTAAATTTAAAGGTGCAATTTTCTCACTCTCTTCCATCTGCTCGATTTTTTCCTCTAATGAGAAAAGATCAAACCTTGAAGGTTTTTCATCTTTGAAAAAAACTTCAGTCATGGAGTTTGTTTTTTTCAATCCGTCAACCAACGGAATAGGATCACTATTTGATGTATCTGAATGGGTCAAATAATCCAAGCTTACCAAAAGGTAAGGCATCGCGAAAGATTCAAAGCTGGAGCGTTTATCTTTGGGGAAAATTTTGAGTAAACCACCTAGTCTTGAAGGGTAAAGCCTGTCTGCGTCACGAGACCTGTCTAACCAAGAAAGAAATTTAAGCTGTTGATCTACATCTTTTTCAAGGATTGAAGAACTGCCCAGCAGAATCCATGGCATACCTTTAACCCTTGGAGCAGGAATGGGTTTCGGGTTATAAACAATCAAGGTTTTAAACAAGGCAGGATCTGACTGGGCAACTTCAAGAATAATATCTGCTGCCTGGTCATCTCCCCACACATATAAGTCACCGGCAATCATTGGGTTGTGACGAATGAGCATTTTTGAAGTATCCGCAAGCTCTTGCGAAGAAGATGCCGAGACTACCACACAGGCAAGACCTTTATCCAATAGAAATTTGAACACCGCTTGTAAGCGCATAAGTTCCGCCTCGATAATATGTTTCTCCTTGGAAGCAACAACCCTGATTAGAAGCCCCTCGGCATACTCCATAGGGTCACCCACCCTGCGGGCCATCTTCCTCTTTACTTCATCCAGGGTTGCAGCTATTTGCATTCCTGGTAAGACAACATGCCTCGCCCCTTTGATATCTTTAATCTCAAAAGGGGCAAGAGGGTCAACCGCTGTCTCGATTTCTTCCTGCAGGCGGTCCCTTATCGGACGACCAAAACTCATAAGCGAAGTAGCATATTGATCCTCGAGGCTAATTCTCTGGGAGGGAGGTAAAAGCGAGCTTGGAGGGGCTACGAAATGACTTAATGGAAGCTTTTTTAAGATAGGGTGAAATTTCCCATGCCCTGGTTTACCCCATGCAAACTCCATCCTTGATTTTGCGTAATTTTCGACAAGGCGAAAGCAAGCACCCTCAAGAATAATCAACGTCACGATGATGAAAGCAAAAAAAAGAAAAATGGAGATAAAGGATCTCATTACAAATATTAAGGATTTACCGCAGGTGCCTCTGGGTTACTTTTCCCAGTGGGGGTTGGGTTTTCACTTAAGTCGATAGGCGGTTCCTCTGGTGAGCTGGTATCATCCAATGAGATGCCAGAATCTATAGGGGGAAGGATGTCTTGAGCGACTTCTTCTTCAGAGTTAGCTTCACGCTGCATACTGGAATCATTGCTACTTTCTTCATCTTGCACATTTTCCGAAGAAGTGGATTCTCTTTCTAAATTATCTTCTTCACTATTAAGCGATGTAGAAGCATTTTCTGCCATTAGGTCATTATCCGGGGTGACGGGAGGCTGCTCAGAATCTTGGCCTTGCTCCGGTGTAACTAAATCTGATGATTCATTGTTATCTTTTAGCATGGGTTCAGCTGAAGGCGTTTCTATTTGGCTTCCTTCCACTTGAGTCAATGTTGTATCACGAGGTGCTGGAATGCCTCCTCTTTTTCTTCTTTTAACCTTGGGCTTTCGCAGGGCAATGAAGAAACAAATGGATGTAGCAATAATCAATATATAGGTAAATTGAAAAAGCTGATGTTTTTCAAACGGCCCAATGATATGATCATCTCGAATAAATTTTATCCATAAGCCAAGCAGAGATAAGAGAAATGGGATTCCCAGGGAAAGCGAAAGGCCCTTCCATCTCACTGCTGATGATTTTATATAACTTAAAGAAATAAGAAAAAGACCGTAAAAGGAAAGAATACCGACAAACACATTCTCAAATTTAGAAATGTTATCCTGCAGGGAATCTTGCGTACCAGAACCAAATAACTCTGGTATCGGGTAGCCCACAAACTTGGTCATAGTTAGACGAACAATAAAATTCTCGAATGCAATGTAATCAAAAAAGTGAACAGCACCCAAAAAGAAAGGAATTAATGCAAGGCATATTATTCCGGAACACAAGAAAAAGACTCGAGTAATATTGTACAAGGGCAAAATCTTTTTTATACAAAATTCAACCCATCTTAGAAAGCAATAAATGATTTCATTAAATCGAAGAGTTTGCCGATCTTAAGTAGAAAAAAAATCTTGTTTTATTTTGATAATACAATGATCTCATCAAAGAGTATTTCGGTGCCCGCGTAGGGAAACCCCCACAAAGCGCATTTTCCACTTTTATGCTCGACCTCAAAAGTCTCATCCACCAGCCAATCGACCGTTTCTGCCTCCAATGATGGCCATAATTTACACATCACATGTGTGCCAGTTGATGGAACGACTCGAAGACGAACCGTCCACCACTGCTCCCCTTTCCAGTCAAGGGTTGTTTGCTTTAAAACAATTTCATCAAGAGTAAAAGTCAGGGTACGGGCCGCTGGATTTAGGCGAAGGCGAAGGCCACGAACACCCCCAACACTCGCGGCAATGGAAGGCATCCGGCGACCTCGAGGGCTTGCGTAAAAAGAAAAGCGTAACTCAACCGCCTTATCCTTGATTTTGGGGCCGAAGAGTACACCATAATCTCCTGTAGGCGTGCCCGGCAAAGACAAAACCCTTTCACTGCTACCGGAGGCCTGAACAGTGTAAGCACCATCTAAAATAAATAGGCTATCGGGCTCAGCTCCAAGAGGTGTATTTGAAAAATTTTCATGAAATACCTCTTTCCAACCTTTGTACTCCTCTGCCAATGTACTTTCTGAAGACGAAGAGGTGTGAAGGGCATTTTCTAAAAGTCTTTTGTCCTGGCTATAAAGCTGACAGGCTGAATGGGCTAGTAAGAAAAAAAACGCGACCAGTTGAGACCGTAATAATTCTTTGATGGGAGATAATAAAATCTTATTCATTTCGCAAAAAATGGATCTGGCTTTTCCGCAAAGTTAAAAAAACCGCTACTCCAATCCATAAAAAAGCAAGCACTGCCATCGCCAGAAAAAACCATACGAAATTAAAACTCGGGCGTTCCATGCCTTCACCAACCAAAGCTGGTGCAATCCCAATCACTGCTGATACAGCCCCCAAAGCAATTCCCCATATCGCAAGCTTGGCATGCTCAGAGAACACATATTTCCGGATGGTGGTAAGGCTGTACCCTAGGGCCTCCAAAAGGGCAAATTCATGACTTCTTTCTAAAAGATTACGGGTAACCACTAATCCAATACCAATTGTAGCAATTAACATCCCCAATCCACCTAATCCCTGAAAGATAGATAGGTAGGTATTTTCCACTTGGTTTAACTCATCTAGGCGAGCTCCTGAGTCACGAAATTCAATCCCATGCCGGTAAAGCCGATCCTCTAAATGAATCGCTATTTTTTGTGCGTCTTCCTTTTTGCCAGCGATCATAAAACTTCGGTACCCCCCCTGCCGGGTAAAATGAGTAAGGAAATCTTCTTCCTTTATCATGAGAGCACCTTGCAACATAGAACCCTTCAATGCCCCAACCAATTGAATTTCAAAGGGAACCCCATCGCTATCCAGAAATTGTAAACGGTCTCCGATACTTTTCTTCAAGGCCCACATCAATGTATTTTGGTCAACTATAGCCGGCACTGCATCGCCAGCCCTGGCTTTTTCTAAAACCGACCAATTACCATCTGCAAATTGAAATCGATCTTTATAATCACCTGGCTTAACCCCATAAATTTTGGGCCGCAGTGCTTTGTTTAAATTAAGGCAACTGGCATCGTCACCGTCTCGTAACCGTAAGGGTATAATTTGGGCATTCTTTAGCAGGCTCTTGTTCAAATCATAAAGCTCAATACCCTCGATTTCGTTGAGGTCGTCATAGATCGGCGTGGCACTCTCACCCCAGTAAGTAAAACCTCCCGTGCCTGATTTCAAATTTTCAGGTGATAAGCTACCTGGTTTACGAAAGGCACCCGTGCTTACCACCAGAAATGTACCTGCAGCCATAGATCCGATCGTCACCAAACTACGGCCTGCCCTTCTGCCCATGTTTCTTTGATTGAGTTCACTGATTTTAGAAATTCCCGGCAGGGGGGTGCCCCCCCCTGAAAATAGACCCTTCAGCCAAAAAAGCCCTCCAAGTAAAACAAAAGCTCCGGCCCCAAAAAAAGCCATCGATGAAAGACTGCTGGTTAACCCAACAGAAAAACTGAGTGCAAGAGAAATCAAAAGACAAAGTATGCCTACAGGTTGATACCGTTTGCGGTACCTAAACCTACCTCCTGTATCACTACCCATGTGATGTATTCCTGTCTGTAAAAGCTCTTGTGGTCTACGCTGAAGTAATTTTCTGGTAGACCAAATCATCGCTAGAAAACAAATGAAGGCGGCAGACACACCTCCATTTATAATCGAAGCAAATGTGGGATCATACTGAAAACTTGCACCTGAAACGGCACCACTCCAATGCCCTCCCAATAAGTTTAAAATTATTTTTCCATAACCCGATGCCACGAGTGATCCAATCACAGAACCAAGCATTGCCGCAATCAGGCCTTCTGTCCAAAACACCAGTCGAATTTTACTCGATTTAAAACCAAGGGCACGAAGAAGCCCAACTTGCTCACTCCTTTGCTCGATAGAAAAAGAAAAAAGCATAGCCGTGATCGCAAGAGTTGCAAAAATGACAAAACAGCTAAAGCCCAAAAATAATTGACTAAAGTCAACGGGTGAGTCGGTTGATTTACTTGCATCCGCTTTCAAATCCCTAAGCAGTAAACCTGCGTCTTCTGCCTGTAAATTTTCCCGTAAACGGGTGGCAATTTCTCTCTCCTCACCCTCACTCTTCTTTATCCTAATACCAGTTAAGGAGCCCCATCTGTTACCCCACATACTTTGACCTGCTTTCAGTGAAACAAAAGCCTTGGGGGTTCCACGATACCTATCCCAGTAATCTTCATCCTTAGGCCGGATTTCATGAACAATCGGAATTCCTGTATCCCACTCGCCACAGGACTCGGCATCATGTAAGCCGGGAAAACGCGGAGTCCAGTCGCTTTCCTGTCCATCCGCTATTGGATCCGGCATAGGCAGGATTTTTTTTAAAACAAACTCTCGGGAAGACTCGATCAGTTTTCTTCTTTCTCCCACTGTGTAAAATCTTACGCACACCGATTCCCCAAGGGACACATTAAGGTCACGAGCAGCCCATTCATTTAATGCAATATCACCGTCACCCCACCGATCCCCGAAGAAATCCATATGCGCCGGCTCCACTGCCGTCATCATTGAATAAGGGATCCGGGCACTTTCATTCTTGTCCGACTTTTTTTCGATCGAATTAACTAAATAGGTTAACACCCCGAAAGATTTATTACTTAGTGTCCTTATTTTTTTCGTTACTTTATCTGAAAGAAAAACTTGCCGGGTACGAATACCCCATTCCTCGGTGCTGTTTAATTCTTTGATTTCAAAGCCAGCATCCGCAAGAGACCAGGATTTATCCATGGCAATTTTTGCCGATGCAATGTCCAGCTCTTCACCTTCAATACCTCCCATTAACAAAAAATTAGCGAATTGGGTATTTCCACTTTCTTCACTCAAGGTGCGAAATAATTTCTTTTGCAAGGCTTTCAGGGAAACAAAAAGCGTCAGGGGCTCACGTTGATTTCCCTGCAGGGAAAAACTACCAAAGCCTTCAGGTGGCACGAGCCCTTTCAATTCCTGGTTCATGGTCACAAACTTATTCTCTCTCTCGCCAGACATTGGAGCATCCCTGGAAAATAAACTCGGTTCCTCCATTCTAAGAATAAACCGGTCTTCCCTGTTTTTGGTTAATCTATGACCCAGCCGTTGGTTTACCCAAAAACGATCCTCATGCCATGCTTTAGGCTTAAGGGTATGATTTTTGCTCATCGGGGTTTTCTGAAATTCCGGGGCGAGTCTCCAGAATCGATCATCCACCCCAAGCACCTGGATATTGCTAACTCGAAGAGAACCATCAGGTGTTGATAATGTACCACGAGTGAAAACAACAGGAGCCACCATTATCTTTGGGTTCATTAAACTTTTCTGTATTCTCTCGGCTAAATTCTCCTGGAAAAAACCATCCGCTGAAAGGATAGCCGCCTCCCCCTTCCCCATTCTTTTCTCCGCTAAATCCGCCAATGTGGATCGCACTGAATCACCCACCGTCAAGGCGCCGGTTAGAACCACAGCACACAGTGCCGCAGCCAACATAATACCTATATTTTGCCTACGAAAGAAAAGAAGGTTTCTACAAATTAACCGCCAGGGTTTCATTATCTATCCTGCACTAAACTTCCTTCAGACAGACGGTAGGCAAATTTCATCAAATTTGCCCCATCCATAGAATGTGTAACCATTAAAAGGGTCACCCTTTTCTCCTCATTTAATTGTTTTAGTAAATGGATTAATTTATCGCTGTTCTTTTGATCCAGGGCCCCCGTTGGCTCATCAGCTAATAATACGGAGGGGGAATTGATCAAAGCCCTTGCCACGGCAACTCTTTGCTTCTCACCTCCTGATATTTGGGCCGGAAAATGAGACAGCCGGTGGGCAAGCCCAACTTCCTCCAAAAGTTCAACTGCTCGTGTTTGCAAGGCGTTCTTTTTCAGTTCCCCAAATCCGGCAAGTGCGGGAATCATCACATTTTCCAACACCGTGCAGGAAGGTAATAAATGATGTGACTGAAAAACAAAACCGACTTGCTGATTGCGATATTCTGCAACCTCCGGCTCCGTTAAAGAACTTAAGTCTTTTTGATTCACAAGGATTTTGCCACCTGTTGGCTTATCCAAAAGGCCTATTGTATTAAGCAAGGTACTTTTACCTGAACCGGACGGTCCCAAGATGGCAACCGAACTCCCCTGTTCAATCTCTAAGTTTACGCCGGAAAATATCTCCACAGTGTCTTCACCATCCGGGGAAGGAAATGATTTGGAGAGATTGGAAATTTCAATCATAGTTTTCATTTATATAAAATTACTCCGGCTTAATCCATCTCTTTGCTTTCATTTCATAACGGGGAAGGCTTCCCTCACCCAGTATAACTACCGGTATACGCAGGGAAAAAGTTTCCTGTAAAACTCGCTCCAGAATACTGGAAATATCCTTCTTCGCTTCCACCTTAATCTGTACCTCCAGCATCGATGCATGATTTGTAAAGACCACTTGATATTCCAAAACCTCCGAAAACTTTGCCATGATCGCCTCGATTGCGGAGGGGTATAAGTTCACTCCCCGAACCACAACCATCTCATCCACGCGGCCTAAAATGCCTCCGATTAAATCAAAAGTGGGCAATCCCATTTCATCCACTCCTTTTCTTGCTTTTACCAGATCTCCGGTGCGATAACGGAATACCGGGCAGCCTACCCGCCCTAATGTAGTCAGGACCAGCTCCCCCTGCTCTCCTTCAGGAACTTCCTCTTGGGTTTCAGGATCAATGACTTCAGGAAAATAGCTGTCCAATATAATTCGTAGCCCCCCCAGGTTGCCTGGCGTTTCATAGGCTACCGGTCCGGCTTCTGTCATCCCATAATGATCGTGCAGCACAACACCCTTACCCCAGACTCCTGCTATTTGCTCCCTGAAAGAAAGCAGACTCCCCCCGGTTTCCCCGGCCACAATGATTGCCTTTAGCTTATGCCCGGACAGGTCCACCCCATGTTCCACCGCTACACTGCTCAGACGCTTCGCATAAGTCGGGGTACAAAATAAGTAATCCACCTGATGTTCTAAAATTGCATGCAAACGGCTTTGGGTACTTTGCCCGCCACCCGGAACACAGACGCAACCACGCTGAGTGGCTGCATCGTAAGCAGTCCAGAAGCCCAAAAATGGGCCAAAAGAAAAAGCAAAGTAACAACGGCTGCCCGGCTGCACCCCGGAGGCTTCCAGAACCCGGTCCCAGTTTCCAAGCATCCAACGCCAGTCCTCCATGGTGTCCATCCATGTCATGGGTGAACCCCTGGTGCCACTGGTTTGATTGCACTTTGTGTATGTGGATAAAGGGAAGGTTAAATTCGTTCCGAACGGAGGATTTGCTTCCCGATCTTTGGCAAGATCATCCTTGGTGGTGAAAGGACAGGCTTGGATAAAATCATCAAACCCTGTCCATTTATAATGATCCCGGAGGGAAGGAAAATGGGTTTGCTGGAAGGCATTGGAGTCCACCACTTGCTTGAGCATGTTTACGAAATTTTGCCAACGATTATTGGCCCACCTCTCCGCTATACCTGATTCACTGGACGGGTTCACTGTATAAACGCCCGTTTTTTAATTTTCAGGAACTGGAAACAGCTGCCGGCGGTGGAGACTTCGGGGGTTTTGGTGCGTGCTTGGTGGCCAGGTAGCCCCCGATTGCAGCCAGTGCGATCCCCAAAACAAAGGGCAGTTTTACATAAGACCAATTACCCTCTTTTGTGGTACTGACAATGGCATTGACAATCGGTGCACCTGCAAAGATCACCGACATAATCACCGGGACATATGCCGGGGAAGGCATTTTACCAAAAGCAAGCAACACACCCAATGCCCCAATCGCTCCTAGGGTACCGGCAAACAAAGACCACTGCCACCCCTTTGAGGGAAAGGTCCAAAAAGCAATATTTCCTCCTTTTAATTTTAGGATAATTAGAGGGGCAACTACCGCGGTCAGGAAATAGGCAAGGCCCACCCAGAGAAAAGCCATGATTCTCCCGTTTTCTTTGTCACCCATATTACTGGAACCAATGTGCATACAAACTCCATAGGTTCCCCAGCATACGACGGTTAATAAAGCATAATGTAAGAAGTGCATGGATCTATATCTACTTGATCTCAGTAGACATGCAAAGCACAGACTTAAATCAAACTGAAAGTGATTTTAAGTTAATCGCTTAAAGTCAATTCTGATTTACTGACTAAATTCCCGCCAGAGCTGATTCTTATTGCTGTAATACAATAACTTGCCTCCGGAAGGGTAAAAATAAAGCCACCCCTGCTCTTCCTGGGAATAGACCCATGGGTAGTGGTCAAACCACATCCAATCCTTGGGGTTAACCTTAGAATAATAAAATTCCTCCGCGGCGGCACGGGTGGTGAAGAACCATTGATCCGCGACACTCACACCATCATCCACAACCCCCTGCTCATCGCCTTCGAGAGTGGCAATGATTCCGTTTTCTACGCTGATAACATGATAATACTGATAACCACTATCTTCGGTTACTTTGATATAGCCATTATCATCAATTACATAAGGCATGTCGTAAGGCTGTGGTTGCACCACCGAGTCATAAAAACCTTCATTTCCAAAATTTCGTCCATTTTCAAAACGCATGGTAATAGGCTGTACATCTCCCCCCGATTCATCGACCGA
>CBFIFQ010000021.1:0-29307 GCA_965661905.1 Opitutales bacterium | reverse complement strand
GTAGAAATAAGGGTAAGCAAATTTAGCTGTCCACATCCAACCTGTTTTCGGAAAATAAATCCAATTATCAAAGGAACCCTCCCCTGTTGGATAAACCCAACCCAGTTCAAGATGAAATACCCAACCCGTGTCACTTTGATAATAATACCCCAACCAATCCAGATAATACCAGTTTTTCGCAACTGCCCCTAGATCCTCTGACAAACTCCACAACTCATCTTCAACAAATGACCGTACGGTTCTAAAACCGATCGACCTTCTTGCCTTATTGGGGTATTCGACATGCCTGAAGGCAATTCTTAGAGGTTTACCTTCATCAATGCCCGGTCCATCTTTATAACCACCTCCGCGATGTACCCTGTATTTACCAACCGAATTAGAAGCAGAGTAGTTAGGGCCGTAAGATGGGGAACTACCATTTTTTTTGGTATACCAGTTTTCATCGTACCAATCCCAGCACCATTCACTCATATTTCCAGTTATATCGTATAAGCCATAATCATTCGCTACATCTTGCGGCACCTCTTTTTCACCATCCAAACTGAATTGAGATTCAATAACCACTTGTTTTGAATTGAAATATCCAACAGGAGAAGATCCATCATCAAAAGGATCACCACTCAATTTATAATTAGCTTGGCTTCCATCGATGTTAGTACCCCAGGGATAATTTTTGTTGTATTTTTTTCCACGGGCGGCCCGTTCCCATTCTTCTTCCGTAGGCAAGCGATAACCATTGGAGTTCCAATCAACCATATTACTTCTAATTATGGATTCTCCCTGACGGTAAACTTGAGTTTTGGCACTATCTGAGAAATAAACTGGTCGCCTGCCTAAATATTCAGACTTTGCATTACACCATTTTATGACATCATACCAGGAAACTCTATTCATAGGGAAATTGTCTTTGTCTTCTTGAAAGTACCAATAAGGTCTTCCCCAAGGAGCATTTGATGAATCACTAAAATCATACCCGTTTTTTACCGCCCAATTGGCAATAAAAAACCAATCATTGATTTTTGTCTCGAAACGATCTATTTCGAAAGACTTAACTTGTACAAAATGTAAGGGTTCTTCATCATCTTGAATACCCTCTTGCCCCATGTAAAAAGACCCTGCCTCTACAACTACAAAGTCTTCTTGAAAAGCAGAAAGTAAAGTCGGCAAACAAATAGAGAAAAAACCAAAAATAATTAGTGACACAGCTTAATTTGCTACAGGTTGCTAGAAAATCAAGCGAACAACTATATCCCCCGATAAAGGGGAAGAAACAAATATTACCTCTTCCGAGAAAACTTGCTTTGAAATTTTTCCACGCGACCAGCTGTATCAACAAAACGCTTCTCACCAGTGTAAGCAGGGTGTGAATCCATCGTTACATCCCTAACAAGCACTTGAAAGTCTTCACCGTCAATAGTTTCAACTTTCTTGGACCCAACTGTAGACTTGGTTAAGAACTTTTTGCCAGTTGAGACATCAACAAAACTAACACTATTTAATTTGGGGTGAATATCTTTTTTCACAAAATTATCCTTGTCTAGCCTTGAAGCGTGGGTTGGTTTTATTGATAACATACAAGCGTCCGCGTCTACGGACGACTTGGCAGTCAGGGTGACGATTTTTAAGAGTTTTGATTGAGGATGCAACTTTCATAAGTTCTTGTTCATCTCATAATTGAGGGTGTTCGTCAATTAAGATTTGAGATCATCTCTTTTTAATTGCAAAAAGAATTAAATCTTTTATTAAGGGGAGTATGTCTGAAGAAGAAATAGCTCACACGAAAAGTAGGAATCCTGAAAACTACACCTTTTTGGATAAAGAGGCTCTAGCCAAATATACCACTGACACAGGCAAGATATTGCCACGCAAATATTCAGGTCTTACGCCGATGCAGCAGCGCAAAGTTTCCAAGCTTATCAAGAAATCGCGCCACATGCAACTTTCATTGTAAAGCTGGCGGCGGCTGACAAATTTTCTTTCTCTTCTGTAGAAGATTGTGTTAATTCAATTCTTCTCGGTAACTTAGCTGTATTACCTACCGAGACAGTTTACGGGCTCGCTGCCCTTGCACTCGACTCTAAGGCGGTTGACAAAATATTCGCCCTAAAAGGCAGACCTTCCTCCAACCCACTCATTGTTCATGTTACAGGCCAACGGATGGCGGAGGCCGTATCTTTAGTTAACGAAAGGGCAACCCGATTATTCAAAGAATTTTGGCCTGGTCCTTTGTCTGTGATTCTTCCTAAAAAAAGAGTCGTTCCATCAAATGTTTGTGCTGGTTTAAATACTGTCGCGGTTCGTTCTCCTGCTCATAAGCAATTCAGGGCAGTGCTTGAAATGGTAAATGCACCAATCGCAGCTCCAAGTGCAAATAAATCTAACAAAGTAAGCCCAACCCTTGCATCCCATTTATTTAGCAACTTTGGAAGCAAATGTCCTCCGGTTTTAGATGGTGGCCCCTGTAATTTTGGATTGGAATCAACCGTTCTAGATCTTTCTGTTGATGTTCCTGTCATATTAAGGCCAGGTCCAATTTCCCAAAAGGATCTAGAGCAATGTTTAAAATCTCAAGTTTTATTGCCAGAAAACATAACTAAAAGCGGTAAACAGCCTCTTAAAAGTCCTGGGCAAATTCAAAATCATTATTCTCCGAAGACTCCGGTCTTTCTATCGGAATCTTTTAACGACCTTCAAAATACCCCTTTGATTAAAAATTCTGATGTAATTCTTTGCCTAAACACAGTTGAAGAAAGTTATTTTAAAAATCGATGTCTATCAACAATCAGACTTTCGCGACATGGCGAAAGTTATGAAATTGCCCACAATTTATATGATTCACTGCAACAAGCCGATAAATTAGGAAAATCTAGAATCTTAGTTCATAGAATTGAGCAGCCAGATGCTTTAGGAATCGCAATTAATGATCGTCTTACCAGAGCCTCAAGATAAATTATTCTATATTTTCTACTTAAAATTCTTCTTGTTATAAGATGGCATTGCTGAGTATATGTATAACTCTTTCGTTTAATCATGACTAAAATATTTACCCTTCTTTCAATTTGTATTTCGGTTTGCCTTTGTTACAGCCAGACCGACCAGCAACTCCGTGACCCTGAATATCTCGTAGATCAATACAACCAGTTGGTTGCTAAACATAATGCACTCATTGAGAAAACCCGTGGTTTAATATCTGACAGTAGCCAGATGCCTGATCAAACTGAAGACAATGACCCTCAGTTAATGATGAAACTAAACGAGGCACTGGCAAAGGTGTCTGCGTTAGAAAACCAATTAAATCGTATTAAGCAAGAAGAGCTTAAAACAAACACCAGTAACCAATACCTTGATGATACAAATGCAAGGTTGCGAAGGCAATTACAGGAATTAAAAGCTGACGAACAAGAGATCATGCAGCGCAACAAGGAACTTCTCTCCGAAAATAGAAAGCTCGAAGCAGCTCGCAAGAATTATGATTCAGAAAGCAAAAGCACATACACGAAAATCCGTGGTCTTGAGCTTGGCAAATCAACACTCCAACGAAAGGCCAATGACCTCATATCAGAAAATAATGAATTGAATGCTGCAAACAAAAAGCTTGATGCTCTAAATGACCGGCTCAATAAGGAAAATTTAGCCTTAAATCAGAAAATCAGTAATTTAAATCTGGATAAAGACAGCCAACGCGCAAGGCTTACCGACCTTGAGAGTTCGCTCAAAAGCAAAGATGGCCAAATTCAAGAGAACAACTTGAAAATTAAAACCTTACAGGATGAACTTAGTGATTTCAAGAATGAGGTAGCCAGGTTGAGTGGTACGGAAGCATTGCTCAATGATAGATACTCCATGTCTAAGTCGGAAAATGAAGCGAGCAAAGAAAAAATCCGTTCTTTAAACATCGAAAATGATGCCATGAGAGCCGAGATTGAGAGCCTTCGCCAAATAGCTAATGATATGAAATTTGAAGTTGCTCGTAAAGACGAACAATCTTCCAGCTTAAATATTTTAAATTCTCAGCTAAAACGGGATCTTCAGGAACTTGAGCGTACCAATGAAAATCTTCGCTTGTCCGAAAGTGCGATGAAAGGGGAACTCTCAGCTTTGCGGTCGGAACTAACTTCTCTTGGAATCGAAGAATCCAGGATCTCATCTGAAATTGCTGGGTTAAGAGACGCAAACGACTTACTGCAGTCAAAAGCGAAAACTTTAGAGTCTGAAAATAATGGGTTACAAAATGCCATTGATCTAATGCGATCTGAGCTTGTGGACATGAACACCAACGAAAAAGGCCTTGTTTCTAGAGTTCGTGACATTGATGCTCAAAACAAAGCTCTTCTAGATGAGGCCTCTTCTTTGCAAAACGAAACTTCATTTTTCAAAGATAAATCGAGGCAGTTGGAAATACAACTAAACCAGGCGATTGGAAATGAGAGAGTTTTAAATGAAAATCTAGCAAGCCTAGAATTTGAAAACTCTAAATTGCAAACTGAGCTTGCTCGACTTAATCAATATGGTTCACGTGAATATGAAAACCTAGTACTAGAGACACAGAAGCTGCAGTCTCAGATAGCTTCTATATCGGGCCAAGAACAAATGCTCCAATCCAAGCTCGCTAGTCTTGAAAATGAAAACTATCGATTGAGTGAAGAGGTTCTCGCATCCAAAAACAGAGAACAAGAATACAGTCGGCAATTATCTCTTCTAAATGAGGATAATAATCGCCTCATTGATCAAATTGAATCTACACAAAGAATGAGACTAAGGCTACGCAATGACATTATTGGTGTTATTGACCAAAACGATCAAACACCAAGAAATCGCTAAACAACAGAAATATAAAACCTGCCCTTAAGTAGATAAAAACTGCCCCATAGCTCGGTACTTATTGTACCGGCTCTCCGTCAATTTTTTATCCATCGAAAGTGAGTTTAGGTCTCTCAACAACACCTTCTTTATATCAGCAGACATTTTACTCCAATCGCGATGGGCACCGCCGACTGGTTCCGGTATCACCTCATCGACTATGCCAAGCTTCAAAAGCTCATTGGCATCTAGTTTCAGTGCTCTAGCTGCATCCGAGGCATAAGCCCTATCCTTCCATAAAATAGCAGCACAGCCCTCTGGCGAAATAACAGAATAATAGGCATTTTCTAGAATTAGTACTCTGTCTGCAACAGCTACACCAAGAGCACCACCGGAACCTCCCTCGCCGATCACGATGGCGATAATCGGTACATTCAGGGCTGCCATTTCTTTCAAATTAACAGCAATAGCTTCAGCAACATGACGCTCCTCAGCACCAATCCCTGGGAAAGCACCTGGAGTATCAATAATCGAAATAATAGGCATAGAAAAGCGATTAGCCATCTTCATGAGCCTCAAGGCTTTTCGGTAGCCCTCTGGATTCGGGCAGCCAAAATTCCTCTTAAGGTTTTCCTCTGTATTTCTTCCTTTTTGCTGGCCCACTATCATTACTTTTCGGCCTTCAATTTCGGCAGGCCCACCAACGATGGCTTCATCTTCCTTGTACAACCGATCTCCGTGTAGGGGCTCAAAATTCGTAAAAACACGCTCGATATAATCCAATGTGTAAGGTCTGCTGGGATGTCTTGAAAGTTGGACTTTCTGCCACGGTGACAAGTCAGCGTATATATCACGCTTGGTTAACTCGATTTTGCCCTCGATCGCTTTCACTTCACTACTAAAATCCAAGTCCGAGTCCTGTGACGATTTAATCAATTCCTCTAATTGTTTTTCCAATTCGAGGAGAGGCTTTTCAAATTCAAGACTATTTTTATGGTTTTGCATTCTTATACAATTTCTTATTAGGGCTTTGCCTGAATCAGATTATTATTAAAGACTTGATTCATCTTCCGCAAGTTCTTCCTTCCATCCAAGCAGACGGGCTTTAGCAGACGCATCCTCTGCTCCGTCCTTATCACCCTTTTGAACTAAGATTCGTGCCAAACTCACAACACTCGTCAGATCATCAGGGTTGATAGATAAGGCTTTTCGACAAGAGGCTTCAGCTTGGGGTAATTTCTTCAAGGACAAAGAAACTTCTGCTAGAGCCCGATAAACCTCCATAGATTGACTCTCTTGGTTGGCCAGCTTTTTGAGAATTGATTCTGCAATTTCATCATCTCCAGTTGAGAAGGCAAAAACCGCTTCCTCCAATGCATTTTCTTCCTCTTGATTCATATCAACCAACAAATTTGAATTGGAACGTATGGCAACTGAAAAGCAATCAGCAGAAAGTAAGGATCAAAAACATTGATAACCGCCAGCAATCTGTCATCGTTTTTTCATTAACCCTTTTTAGTGCATGCTGTCCAATCAACCAGAATTTCAAAACCTACTCCTTCTGCATAGTCGAGATCGTAGGCTTCAAAAACTTAAAAGCGAGCTCGAGCAAAATCCTCACGAGCAAGAGCACATCCAAAAGCAAATCAACCTTGAAAAGCAATCCGTGGCACTTGCACTGTCTGAATGGAAAGAGTTGGAAGCAAAAAATAATGCACTTGAAAATGAAATCATTTCTGCCAGCGACAAAATAGCACGCCTCAAGCAGCAACAATTAGAAGTTAA
The DNA here is from genome assembly GCA_965661905.1 of Opitutales bacterium. Lineage (GTDB taxonomy): Bacteria > Verrucomicrobiota > Verrucomicrobiia > Opitutales > Seribacteraceae > Seribacter. The sequence goes on along the minus strand of CBFIFQ010000021.1, from coordinate 22,722 downwards.
GAAAAATGAAGAGTACACCGCTCTTGCAAATGAAATAACTTCTATTTCTTCCTCGCAAGTGCTCCTTGAAGATGAGCAATTACAAATTCTCTTAAAAATTGATGATGCCCGTGAAACTGCAGAGATTGCAGAAGGCAAAATTGCTTTAAAAATTGCTGACCTAGAAAAACGTCTTACTGCCTGCAAAGAACACTTTCATGATCTTAAAAATGAGATTTCTCAACTTGAAGGTGAAGTAAAAACTGCAAGAGACGAAGTCGAACTACCCATTTTAAGTTCCTATGATCGTACGAAAACTGTTATTTCCAAACCCCCTTACATCGCACCAATCGAAGAACAAAAATGCAGTGGGTGCAATTTGAGAGTGTCGAATGATGTTGTTTCTTCTATTTTAGTCGAAAGAAAGCTTACCCAATGTGACCAATGTGGCAGAATTGTTTATGTTGAACGGTAATTTTTCTCCAACTAGTTTTTAAAACTAAACTTTTTGATAAATTTTCAGAATATAATTTTTAATTTTCCGAGAAGCGGTCATTCGCTGCTCATAGAGTCTATGGGTAGAGGAAAGTCCGGACATCACAGGACAGGATTCCCTATGAAAATAGGGGGGGCTTGTTTCAAAGCAAGTTCACGGCAAGTGCAGCAGAAAGTAAACCGCCTCCTTCGAGAGGTAAGGGTGAAATGGTGGGGTAAGAGCCCACCGTCGCAAAGGCAACGGAGCGAGCTATGTAAACCCAATCCGATGCAAGACGAAATAGGAAACCGAGTGGTCCGCTTATGGTTTCGGGTACGTCGCATCCTCCATGAGGAATCCTTCACAGGATAGATAAATGAATGACGGTCATCTAATGGCTACAGAATCCGGCTTACACCTTCTCGGAATCTTCTTTCACTTCAATTACATAGAATGAAATTGACCAACACCTATGATTTATTATTAAGAAACTATGGCCAACACTAGATCTGCCCTTAAAAATATTCGAAAAAACAAAGCACGTTACATCGAAAATCGTGCTATCACCAGCAAGCTCAAGACTTTAGAGAAGAAATTTGTTGCTTCAGTCGAAAGTAAAAACAAAGACGAGGCGATTGCGAACGCATCCTCCTTTATTTCTGCTTTGGAAAAGTCAGAAAAAAGAAACCTTGTTCATGCAAACAAAGTTTCTAGGAAAAAATCTCGCTGCTCGGCTCTTATTGCAGGCATCTAATACTCCCTAGATATGACGAGAATCGTTCTCGTCCTTTTGCACATAACCACTTTCTTGGCGATCGTGGTTCACTTTGTTTTTCTTCAGGTACGCTTCGTGTACATCTTCGGCACTCATACCCATGACTTGAGCCAACGAGATAAGAAAGTGGAAAAGATCAACAATTTCAACCCGTGCATTTTGCTTATCGAACTCTTGGTACTTTGCCCACCATTTCCAAGGTACAGAATCGGTTAGTTCAGCAAGCTCTTGTTGCATCGCACGGATATAATTTAAGATCCATTTTGTTTGTTCCTCATCGGACATCGATTTCATGTCCACTCCAATTCGGCTATTCAATTGCTCCTGCAGATTAAAAATATTTTCTAGTTTGTCCATCTGATCCCTTAAGCACTATTGGTTTAAAGATTGCAAGTGTTTTGGAAATCAAAGCAGATGCATGCTTTATCCTTGTCTGAATTCTAAATGGGTGATTGCCTAACTGAAGCCAAATTTTTAAGAATTTTAAAAACTTCTTATTAGCATAACAAAATACATAATTTACAACGAACTCCGGCAATAAATTTTGCATAACTCATGGAAATGAAATCAAAAATCCGATCTCGATGGTATCGAGCAAATGAAAAACCACTTGAATCTCAGGGTGCAGGAACTGCCCCTAACCAAAATCCAATCGGGGAAATTGCAATTGGCTCAAAGCAAGCATTAAAGGATGATCTCAATGATGAATCTGCCAGGAAAGCATCGAGTCAAAGACCCGCGAGAAATATAGAGGCTGGGCAGGATAGAAAATACTCAAGAAGCGACAGGAAACCTAGGCGGCGTCCAGGTGATAAAGACGAGAGGAATTTTCAAAACAATAAACGAAGAAAACACAGAAATAATGAGTCGAAGGACTCCTCGAGCGAAAATAAAAAAACTCATCACAAATCAAAACACACTTCCTCTAAATCCCATTCTAAGAATCCGAGCGCCAGCCGTCCTGCCGATTCCAACAAAGCAACAAAACAATACACAAAGTCGGACCAAAAGCCGAAATCTGGAGTTTCAAAATTCTTTTCTAAATTATTCGGTTCTTAGTTTTTAAAAGTACCTTCCTCCTCGAATTTAAATAAGGATGGATGTTTTCAAAATCACAGGAGGAAAAGAGCTCACCGGTACAGTCCGAGCAAGTGGTTCAAAGAATTCAGCTCTTCCGTTGTTTGCCGCCTCTTTGTTAACGGAAGACGAGAGCATAATTGAAAATGTACCTAACCTTAGCGATATTCAGTTTATGGCTGAAATTATTGCCGATCTTGGTGCTCAGGTTGAAAAAATTGGGTCAGACACATGGAAAATTAATCCAAAGTCCATCGTCCATTTCGCTCCTTATGATTTAGTTAGAAAAATGCGGGCTTCCATATGCTTACTCGGTCCCCTAGCGGCTCGACTTGGAAGAGCGGAAATCCCGATGCCTGGGGGCTGTGTTATTGGAAACCGACCGATCGATTTACACATTCGTGCTTTGGAGGGCTTGGGCGCAAATGTAAACCTAAAAGGTGGGGTCGTTCAAATTGATGCCCGCAACCTTAAAGGTAGTTCTATTTTTATGGGTGGACGTCACGGAAGCACGGTTACCGGTACGGCCAATGCGATTATGACTGCCTCCCTTGCCCAAGGTACCACAACGCTGGAAGGTGCGGCATGTGAGCCCGAAATTGTAGATTTGTGCGAAATGCTTTTAAAAATGGGGGCTAACATAGAAGGCATGGGCTCTCACCGGCTTGTTGTGCAAGGGGTTTCAAGATTAAAAGGCTGTCATCACCGTGTTATACCTGACAGGATTGAAACCGCCACCTACGCAATCGCAGCCGCCATCACCAATGGTAACATTTGTATTGAAGGCTGCCAAATGGATCACCTTGGTGCATTTGCAAGTGTTATGCAGGAATGTGGTATCGACATGGAAAACGACCTTGCGGGTAATCTTTCTGTAAAAGTAAGCCCAAGCGGTTTAAAGCCTTTCGAGGTAATTACTCTTCCCTACCCTGGATTCCCTACTGATCTTCAAGCTCAGACAACCGCACTCGCATGTATTGTGCCCGGTCTGAGTATTCTAACTGAGAGAGTCTACCCCAGTCGCTTCATGCATGTCCCCGAACTGCTTCGTATGGGTGCTGATATTTCGCTAGAAGGCTCAAGTGCAATTGTCTTAGGTGGAAAACAATTAAAAGGAGCCCCGGTTATGGCTTCTGATCTGCGAGCTAGTGCTGCCTTGATTCTTGCAGGACTTGCCGCGCAAGATGAAACATGGGTTCAACGAATTTATCACCTCGACCGGGGCTACGATAAATTTGAAACGAAATTGCAAGCACTCGGTGCCAATGTTCAAAGACTTCCCGAAGATGCTTTGCCCAAATCCTTCACGCCTCAATTCAGCTAGACCCACTTAATATGGATGACCTTACGAATAATGAAATCAACATTGCCGACCCAAACCTAAGCAATGCCAAGGAAATTGATGCGGCACTTCGCCCACCCTCTTTTGCAGATTTCACTGGACAAAAGAAAACGATCGAGCGCCTCCAGGTCATGGTGGGTGCTGCGGCTAAAAGAGAAGAACCATTAAAACATATTTTACTATGTGGCCCTCCTGGTCTTGGCAAAACAACGCTAGCCCACATCATTGCCAATGAATTAAAACGTGAAGTTCGAATCACCTCTGGCCCTGTGATCGACAAACCCGGAGACTTGGCGGGGCTACTCACGAATCTTCAGGAAGGGGAAATTCTCTTCATCGATGAAATCCATCGCATCCCAAAAACAGTAGAGGAATACCTTTACTCCGCGATGGAGGACTACAGGATTGATATCATGATTGACCAGGGGCCCAATGCCCGTAGCGTGCGCCTCGAGATACCCCGGTTCACATTAGTGGGTGCCACAACCCGCGTGGGTCTTCTCACTGCCCCCATGCGTAGCCGCTTTACCCTCCAAAGCAGATTAGACTATTACGACAAGAAAGATTTAGCTCAAATTGTTTTGAGGAGCTGTGACCTCCTCGAATGTAAGGTTGACGCAGACGGTGCAAATGAAATTGCTGCACGAGCCAGAGGGACTCCCAGGATTGCCAATAACTTGATTCACTTTACGCGGGACTTTGCCGAACAAAGAGGAGATGGAAATATCACCCAAGAGATTGCAGCATCCGCCTTGGAACTTCTGGAAATTGATGGCAAAGGATTGGATGAAATGGATAAAAGAATACTCTCGCTAATGGCCCTAAATTATAAAGGCGGGCCGGTTGGGCTTGGTACCATTGCCGTCGGGGTAAATGAAGAGGAGCACACCTTGGAGGAAGTTCATGAACCCTTCCTTATCCAAGAAGGATACCTTAAGAGGACTCCCCAAGGTAGAATGCTGACTGCAAGAGGATGGGAGGTGACCGGGGCAACTGCCAACCCTGATATGGATGGAAGCCAGCTTGAATTTATGTAAATTTATATAGTTTACATTTGATCAAATTAAAAATGTGCAAAAAAGACCCACTAAACTGATCCGTCTCTTCTTGAATTTTTAAAACAATTTCATCAAGGCTGTAACTAGCAAAGGAAGCAACTTCACCCGTGGGGCATGATGGGGTATAAATGCCCTTCGCTGCATATACCCGAACAAATTCATTACCTGTTTCTTGGCAAGGGCTTACTCGTAGTAATTCATCAAGCTTCTCCTTCATCACTTCAACCCCCAACTCTTCCTGTGCCTCTCTAATGGCAGCAGAAATATAATCTTCACCGGCATCGAGGTGTCCGGAGCAGCTACTTGTCCAAAGAAGAGGGTCCAAGTCCTTGAAAGCAGAACGTTGTTGCAAAACCCAGTCTTGTTTTTCAGACCGAACAAAAACATGGACAGCACGATGTAGTAGTCCACCTTGATGAACCTTAGATCGCGATTCCCTCCCGACCACATCATCCCTGTAGTTAACAACATCAAAATACTCAGTATCCATCAGGGAGATTCAATCAATTTCATATAAATAGTATAGAAAAAAAGATTTGAGAGCGGTATTTAATTCCATACAAAACAATAAAGAATGAGTATTTGTCTTTTATGATTGGCTTAGGTGTTTTTAGCATTCAATAAGTTAAAAGGTGGAGACGATTTTTAAAATTCTAGGATCAAGTAGTGCAGGTAACGCTGCACTTTTGCAAACCGCTGAGTTGAAAATCTTAATTGACGCAGGTTTGTCCTGCAAAAAGTTGCGATCTCTTCTGGAAAATGAAGGCGTAGATATAGAGAGCATAGATGCAGTGTTTTTAACCCATGAGCACAATGATCACTCGGCTGGTATTCGCGGACTCTCCAGGTATGCAAACCTCCCTATTTTCGCGAATCAGGATACCATTCACGCAGTGCAATCAAAACTCCCGAGGCGGCCCAATTGGAAAACATTTGAGACAGGTTCCTCGTTTACATTTAAAGGCCTGAAAGTTCATCCATTCAGTGTACCCCATGATGCCTATGACCCGGTAGGCTTTTATTTTGAATGGGGGGCTGATGACCTCTTCAACCCCCGATCAAGCCTGGCTTGGGTCACTGATCTGGGGTTTGTGCCCACTCTTGTACGCGAAAGAATAAAGGGGGCTAATATTTTAGTTATCGAGTCCAACTACTGTTCAAAGATGCTTGAAGATGACCCGAAGAGACCATGGAGCTTAAAGCAAAGAATTAGAGGAAGGCATGGTCATCTTTCCAATGAGAGAACCTTTGAGTTGTTAGACTCATTTAAAGAACACAATTGGCAGAAAGTTTTCCTCATGCACCTCAGCAAAGACTGCAACAATGTAAGCCGGGTACGTGACCAGTTTTCAAAACTTCAAAAATCCGGTAAAAGATTTGACACTTTTATTGTAGACCCCGAATCCGCCAAAACCTTACCCCTATGAAAAAATTAGTCAGGCAAACCAAAGTAATTGCAACAATTGGTCCTGCTACTGAAAGTGAGGAAATGCTCGAACAGTTGATCAATCAAGGAGTTGATATCTGCCGGCTAAACATGGCTCATGCCGAACATGAATGGATTGAATCAGTTACCAAAAGAATTCGAAAGATTGGCAAACGGCTAAACCGTGAACCGGCCATCATGATGGATGTAAAAGGGCCGGAAATCCGTACCGGGTACCTAGCCAAAGAAATAGAAATTAAGAAAAATGAAAGATTAGATTTAGTATTTATCGCCCAGCCTGACCCACCTTTTGTGGATGGTATTTGGCAAATCGAAGTAAATTATGATAAATTAGCTGACCATATAAAAGCAGGAGATACCGTACTTTTGGACAACGGACTTATCCCTCTATCCGTGATCGATTCATCGTCCTCAAAAATTCAATGTAAGGTCCTTCAGGATGCGACCCTCAAAAGCCGAAGGCATGTAAATTTACCTGGAATTGAAACAGGCTTACCTTCCCTGACTGAAAAAGACAGAAGAGATTCTATTATCGGCATCAAATGCCAACATGACTATTTTGCACTTTCCTTCACCCGGGACGCAGACTCCATTGATTTATTTAGGCACTTTCTGCGCGAAAATGGATCCGATGCTCAGATCATTGCCAAAATAGAAGACCAGAAAGGTGTTCGTAACATTGAAGAAATCATCAAAGCAGCAGACGCTATCATGGTTGCCCGGGGTGATTTGGGCATTGAATGTGCGTTTGAGGATTTACCCATTATCCAGAAAAAAGCCGTAGGCTCATGCTTGGCCAATGGGCGCCCTATCATTGTGGCTACTCATATGTTGGAATCTATGATAGATTCCCCGGTCCCAACCCGAGCAGAAGTTAGTGATGTGGCCAATGCGGTTAACGAAGGAGCGGACTGCATCATGCTAAGTGGGGAAACGACAACTGGCAAATACCCCATTGAGTGTATGAAAATGCTCAATCGAATTGCTTCTAGAATGGAATCTGAAATTCAACCCGGGCTCACGGAGGAATTGAAATTATTCAGACCAAAAGCGAAAATGCTTAAATCTGCTGCCCTTCTTTCTATGAGAATAGAAAACTCGGCAGTCCTAGTTTTCACGCGAAGTGGTGACCTCGCCGCCAAGCTCGGTGCTTTGCGTCCAAATGGTGCGCCCCTATTCGCATTCACTGATGTGCCCGGTTTGCACCGCAGGCTAAGACTCATCTGGGGTATTGAACCGTTCTTACTTGATTTCTCGAGCGATCCTGAAGTCACGATTCTCAATGCAATTAAAAGATTACGACAAGATGGTTGGGTGGAGGCAGGAGATAAACTTGTCACGGTGACCAATGTCTTTGCCCACGACAAAGTGGTAGAAAGTATACAACTCAGAGAGGTTGATGCTTAATGAGTTCTTATCGCCAACCCTTTAGTCCGACTGATAAAATAATATATGCAGGCAAACGCGATTACACCCAAGTAAGGAATGCCCGCCATTATATAAGGAGGCATAATACCATGATACCCCAAAGAGTCACCGGTAGTACGGAGAACATAAAAAAGCACAACCCCAGTGAGACTTAGTCCGATAATTTCGCCTATTTTTTGTTTGTGATTACTTGTGCATATTATCACAGCAAAGAGAATAGAGAATAAACTACTCAATACATTCCATCTCATTACAGCCATCCTATACTGATAGGGCAATAATTCGTCTGCAGTTGATTCTGGGTAAAGATCAATTAAATCTTTCAGCTTTTTAAAAGATAATGACTTTGCCTTCTGAGATAAAAGAATGTGGGCATCAGGGTTGTCTGTATTGGTTTCAAAATTAAGTTTTTCAAATTTTTTACTGTATCCTGGGGATCGCTTGACGGAGTCACCCGTTTTAATTTTATGCTCTTCGAGCCATTCAATACTTTGGCTTTTTATGTTTAGAACCGGTAAACCATTCCTACAAGCAAAGCCAATAAATTGCCCATCTTCAAAAACCCATCTTTTCTGCTCTGTCCATCTCGCACTTTTGGCACGAATCCTGAATTCAGTAAAACCGGAGGAATCATAGGCGTAAAGGTGCACATTCTCTCCTGTCCGGGTAGATTGATTAAATTTCTGAAAATACCAAAAGCGTTCCTCACTTATTTTCATTTGAAAATGATCACCATTTCTAGAATCATTATCGGAAATCCCAAAATAACTCCGGATTTCAGAATCAAGCTGGACTGAGTACCAGCAGAAAGCAGAAAGCAAAACGCCCAAAATAAGGATAATTCTTGTGCTACGAAACCATGAGATCGAACTGGCAAGAACTCCAACATATTCTCCTTTGTGTTTAAAAAAAGCAATCGTCACCAATGTTGAAAAAAAGCATGCAACGGGGACGATCCAAGGAACATAACCGATCAAACCGAGCAAAATCGAGTTAATGGAATTACCGATTTCAAGCAAAGAATTAAAATTTTCCAATTCTCCCGTAAGCATTTGTAAAATCAGTATCGAAATCAGGAAAAATAAGGACAAGGCAAACCACTTGCACCATTCGCTGGCTACATATTTTTCAACTATGCTCATATTTGCAGATGATTCACATTCAATTTACTATTCTTAACCCTTGCACTTCTTAAAATGAATTCACAATCTAAAACTTGTCTAAATTTTAGAGTTTCCATTCTCCATGATTAAAAGATTTCTCATTCTTATTTCCCTGATAACGATTCTACTTCCTTGGCCTTTGGAACTCAAAGGAGAAGAAGATAATGACTGGCAAACCAAAATTGACTCTTTCTTTGGCCAATATGCGGTGGACCCTCTAGTTTCCTTTCTTTTTTGGGAAATCCCAGGCACTGAACATCAAGTCAATTCTTCCCCGGTTTACTCCCTCACTGAAAAACATTTAAAATTTCTTACCGGAAAGGATGTGACGAGTGGCACCTACACTCCTTTGGAAAAGTCCGGCGACATGAAAATTTTTCTTCAACTGGTGAGTGTACAGGATGATGTTTTTACAAAAACTACTACCCCCCCTTTAGCAACTTCGTACACAAATCTTGAAGACCTCGATGCTCATTACCTCAGTCAAAACAATATTCCGGTGATGGGGGAAGTGTTTGAAACCAAAGCTTTCCCCCTTGTTGTAGCCTGGTTACTAGGAGGTGCACTATTTTTTACCCTCCGATTACGATTTGTGAATGTTAGGCTTTTTCTTCATGCAATCGATCTCGTCCGCGGTAAGTTTGACGACGGTAAAAAGAAAGCAGTTGGGGAAGTAACTCATTTTCAGGCCTTAACCACTGCCTTATCGGCAACCGTAGGCCTAGGAAACATCGCCGGTGTGGCAATTGCCATTGGAACTGGTGGTCCTGGTGCAACTTTTTGGATGATCCTAGTAGGATTTCTTGGCATGTCCTCCAAATTCACTGAATGTCTACTTGGACAGAAATACCGTAAAACAAGAAAAGATGGAAAAATTATGGGTGGGGCCATGCATTACCTTTCAGATGGTCTCAAGGAATTAAACCTTAAACACCTGGGTGGATTTCTCGCAGGCTTGTTTTGCGTCCTCTGTGTCGGTGCATCCTTTGGAGGGGGCAACGCATTTCAGGTAGTGCAGTCCTTGGGCTTAATTAAGACAGTTATACCTTCCTTGCAGTCAAGTCCCTGGCTTTACGGTATTCTGATGACTTTGCTTGTCGGCTTGGTTATTATAGGGGGAATCAAGAGTATTGCCAACGTCGCCTCGAAAGTGGTACCGGCCATGTGTGCCGTTTATCTACTCGCATGTGCTACAATCCTTGTGATTCACTTTTCAGATATACCTGCCGCTATTTCACTTATTATCAAAAGTGCTTTTAGTTTTGACGCAGGCGTGGGAGGGTTTCTTGGCATTTTAATCATTGGCGTAAAAAGGGCTGTTTTCTCAAATGAAGCGGGAATTGGCTCCGCAGCTATTGCTCACTCCACAGCCAAAGTAAACCATCCCGCCGAAGAAGGGATTGTCGCCCTGCTTGAACCTTTTATCGACACCATTGTTGTCTGCACTATGACCGCTCTGGTTATAATTATTACTGAAGCCCACCTGGCCCCAGAAAACAATGCATTTATTGCGAACAACCAAGGTGGAGCTCTCACTTCTGCCGCGATGGCAAGCGTGATTCCATGGTTTCCTTACATCTTATCTGTGGCAGTTTTCCTGTTTGCATTTTCAACTATGATTTCCTGGTCTTACTATGGGGAAAGGTGCTGGGTCTGGCTTTTCGGTGATAAATCATCCATGAGCTACAAGTCACTCTTTCTTTGCTTCACCTTTTTAGGTTCGATTATGACCGCCCAAAATATACTTACTTTCAGTGACCTCATGATCCTAGGTATGGCCTTCCCAAACATTCTCGGTATGCTTCTGCTAAGTGGCAAAGTAAAGAATTCCTTGGACCATTACCTGAGCCATTACAAGAATAAGTAATTCATAAATTTCTTATTCTATTTGACATAAGATAAGATCAGTCATTGATTGCAGAGTAATGTATATAAAAGCTTTTTGACTATCAAATAATATAAAATGGAAGACGAAGACATTCAAATTTCGAACTCCGAGGAAGCTCGGGCTTCGATTACTAGACTCATCAAGGCTATCGAGGGCTGGGCCGGCAAAGAAAGCCAGAAGAATGAACTCGAAATGACTGCGTTCGGGGCAGCCCTTGCCTCTGGAATTATTTCCTTCCATCAATTTTCATCCAAGGATTGTCGTAAATTTCAAAATTTAATCGGAGCAGTCGCCCGAGTAAAACAGCATCTAGAGAAAGAGCATAAAAAATTTGATGCGGAAATTGACAAAATGCACATCAAGTTTGCCCAGGAAATGGAAGAGTTAGACTTAAAGATCATTCGTGATCGTAAGGAATTCAAGCACTACCTTGTATCTTTAATCTATGCGGAAGAGTACAACAAGCTTCGAGCCTCTGTTACTAATATTTTCGAGACTCTCCAAGCCAAGGCTAACTACGAGTCGACTGATTAGTTAATCAGCATCAATCCAATCCCTATCCATATGGGTAGGGTTATTATACCCGTTACCATAGTGGCCATAATAGATCTCATTGCCGTCTTTTTATCTTCAGAATAATTTCCGACGATTACAACTGCAAATATTCCCGCTGGCATGGCTGCTTGGATCACAAGAACTTGCTTCAGACATTGGGCTTCATTTAGAAAAGGAGTGGAGATTAAAATTAATAATATGCAGGCAGGGAACAAAAGATTCCGGGTGAGCAAAGCTGCCACTTCTGTTCTATAATTTTTGGAGAAGCCAAAGTTTTGCATCAGATCATAAAAACTACCACCGATCAAAAGCAAGCCCAATGGGATGGAGCATTGGCCTAACATTTGAATAACAGTAAACAGGTAAGCCGGCATCACCTGTGCACCTCCAAAAGACTGTAAAGTCAAGGCTACAAGTACAGCGATAACGGGTGGGTTTACAATACCCTTAAAGCTAAATTTATCTTGCGATAAAATAAGGATACCAACAGTCCAGATGGCAATTTCCACGCCTAAGTTAAAAAAAATAATATGGACAATGATATCGGCACCAAAAATCGAGTGAGCAACCGGAATTGCAATAAAACCATAGTTAAAAATCCCCGAGCAAAAACGAAAAGATTTTACGGCTTGTGGTTCAATCTTAAAAACTTCCCCGATGAGCCAAGATAATATAAAGCCAAGTAGAATGGCAAAAAAACCCACTAGCGGCGTCAACATAGTATCGTCAGTTATCACTAAATCCTTAGCATCCAGGATATGGAATAGGATAAAACATGGGTACAAAATGCGGACTGTCAACATACTCAAAGAAGAATCCGCCTCCACCCGCAACCAATTAACTTTTCTAGCAAAAGCTCCTATTCCTAATAATAAAAAAGGCGGTAGTATTGATATTATAATTAAACTCACTCCATCCACGAAATCGTTTAAATAACAAGCGGTCTCCGCCGTCAATCTCTACTAATTAGAGGATGGGTCGCCGCACAAATACGATAAGTCTCATTCATTCATCTCAATTAATGGAGATAACTTTGTCAAGAGATGGAGTGTTTTATCTAGAACCCGGTCTTCAGTTTATTTCTTTATATTCACCATAGTGATTATTTTTGGTAATAATCAAGAATAGGATCGAGAGTAAAAATAGCAGTGATACCCTCCCCCCTTATTTACTGTCAGTTTGTTGTCAGTTTTTCTTGGCTTACTATGCCAATATCTTTTCTAATACAGCTTGTGGATTAATAAAAGTATTGTGAACCTCAAGCTGTAAGTTTCAAATAACTCCTAACATCTTTTACTTACTTCAGAATGGCGCCCCCACGAGGAATCGAACCTCGATCTACGGTTTAGGAAACCAGTGTTTTATCCGTTAAACTATGGGGGCTATAAGGATGATTTACGCATAATGCTTGTTTTTTTACAAGCCTAGGGTGGCGTTAAAATCACCCAATCCTCTAACACCTGACAGGGCCGAGGCATCGTGTAATTTGCTTAACCGTGACTGAAGTTCTAACACGGGGTCTCCTCCTATGGATGCAGCAGATAAAGCTTGAAAGGTTGCTGGATTTGACATGTTTGGAACATCGTTGGGGTCTTTGAAATTTGTGCCAAGGGCAAATTCCCAAAAGTCACTGACTCCATCACCATCATGGTCTTTTCTTGCAGAAGTGAGAAAGGGGTTACTATCACCAAACGCACTTGTGGTGTTATTGTCATAGTATTGCTCAAAAGCACCTCCTGAAGCATCAGTAATAGGTGTAGCATAAAAGGCATATGAACCATATTGCCGACTTTCATAGAGATAAACCATACGGGTAATGATATCAGATTTATTTTCCCACCCATCCATTACCCGATATTCAATCGTAATAGTAGTCATGTCAAAGTTGGTTAAATCAGATTTGTTTACATCCGTAAAACTATGTCCGCCCCCACTATGCTCTCCGTCGACATCTGGTACTTTAGCTGGAGAACCAGTAGCATTTGCATCGGTTGGAAGAAGAGCCGTGTTGAAACCATAATTATCACTCCCCATCAGTTCCTGCCAGTCATCCACCGTGTAAGAGTTTTTTTCAAAGAAACTATAAATATGTATTTTCCCAGGGCCTTCTGAACAGTCATTCATCAACTGTCTTTCATCGACACGAATTATCGCGTGACCTTCACCTACCCCATCACCATCGAGATCGGGATAGTTATCCTTGATGTCGAAGTACGCATTTTGGTCTTCTGCATAAGCCCCTGGGTCTACAAAATTATAGTCCGCTAGTAGCATCCGGTGCTCCCCCCCATTGAATCCGGTCGCGTTATATTCAGGATTTTCATCAAGCGAAAAAGGGCGGTCGAGAAATGGAGCATTCAAATTGGCATCACCAGCAGTTCCCGAAGGGTGACTTTGCCCAGAAAGGTATGTGGTTTGATTAAGATTAGAATTTGAGTTGGACTTAAATCTCATAAAGTCGTGAATCTCATACTTGCCAATCAAGGTAAGCGTAGGGGCAGTAAAATCACCAACCTGTAAATACCTTATAATTTTTTGGCTTTCATTTCCTGATTGGTCTTGAACTGAAATTAAGACTTCATAACCAGCATTGGCATTTTTTACCTCTGGGTAAATTGCTCCGGGAATAAATGCCGGAGAAAACTCAACCTTCCATTTTGAATTATATGTGGCACTTTGCACATACCCCGCCCCGTCCAACTCTAACAACCAATTCCCCAGATCTGGTTCCTGCGTAGTCGGGAGCAAATTATTGCCTAAGTTTCCAGCAACTCCAAGTTCTTGATCATAATCATTGGCATCTGTAGCTGAAATACCCGTAAGTAAATAAGTTGCTACCGATTTCGCATCACTCACATCAGGATTCGATTCAGACAAAAAATCCACCAGGAAGGTGCTGTTCAGCTCAGTAACATCGATCACAGGGGGTTGCGTATCCTTTACGATCAAATGACGGGTTACAATGTCAGATTTGTTGGGAGTTATAGAATCATCGATCGGTATATCGTTAACATAATATTCAACTGTGTACTTTCGGTCTAAGACTGTGGAATCTATAATTGTGGCGATGTTTGTCGCGACAGAATTTTGATCACTATTAGAAGCAATTTCAAAAGAGGTACCGTTTTCATCTTTCACCGTCCTCACAATATTACTTGTAAGAACACCGTCCAAAACATCATAAGCGGACAACTCTAAATAAAAACCAGTACCAATGTCTGCTGGCGGGGATCCATTGGGGTAATAAAGCTTAACTCCATCTCCATGAAGATCTGTATATCGGTCAGTAGAGGTTGGGTCTCGGTTTGCTTCAATAACAATAAATTTATCCACACCGTCGGTAACCGGAGAAGCAGTAATCAATGGTTTCTCTTGATCGATGATAAATATATTGCGAGCAGCGATCAATTGGTTCGCTTCTCCAGTTATGTCTTGGCTAACATAGTAATTTACTTTGTAGGATAAAATTACATTGCTATCTGTCGGCTTATAGACAGGTGTTAGCGTAGAAGAAAAAATCAGGGGGACATCGGAATCGTTTCTTACATAAATACCTGGATCTTCGAAGACTATTTCCTCATTTTGCTCAATGAAGAAACCACTCATCCTGTACCTGTACCTGCCGTTATCATCTTTCGATTCAACTACTGGGGAGGGGTGATTTTCAAACTTTATTTCGTCCTGTGTAGCCAACACATAAAAATCTTTATTAGAGGTTAAGGTGAGGGCAATATCTGGATTGAAATCATTTCCGCCCCACCCTTTCAGCCCAGACAAAGATGAAATAATATCCGCAGGAACAGGATTGCTTGCGTCTATAATAGGTGTATTTTCTAGTTCCGGAGGGTCATTTTCAGAAGAAAGGGTAAGGCTTGGGTTACTCATAAAATCATGAGTAATGAGAGCTATCTGTGGTTTCAAGGTATCAATCACTTCAATACTCCGAACAGTGTCACTCTGCGAATTGTCACTGGCTAAATTTCCATTTGCATCCACGGCAGAATATTGAATCTCGTAGGATCCGATTTCTGTAAAACCAATGGATGCAATCGTATCGAAATTAAGTTCCTCGCTAGTATCTACTTTAAAAAGCTTGGAAATCACCGATACATTACTGTCGTAATTATCAGTAACTGTGTATCCCGGATCAGTAAAAGGAATACCCGCCTGAAGATAATTAAAATTCTTACCACCCTCTGATCCAAGTAAAAGAGTGATTAAAGGGCCGATTCGGTCAACAACCCTAATCTCCCGGATCTTTGTATCTTCGTTGCCAAAGTCATCCTGAACATAATACTTAATAGTGGAGCGATAGTTTTGATCGGGGTTACCACTCGGATCAATAAAAGTTCCATTTTGATCATGGATGTAGGTAAAATTAACTATGGAAAAATCGATAGCTCTAAGCTCATCTCCAACATACTGATTTGCAGAAACGGAAGATGTGAAGTTCTTAGGCTCTAAACCTCCACCAAAACTTTTGAACGCGAAGTATCCTGGTTCCTGGAATTCTGTTCCAACATCGATAACAAGTGGGTTTTCGCCAGTAATAGAAATTTCTGGATTATCAAAGGGAGAGTTCATCAGAATAATTTGTCGGGTAGTTGTCCCCTCATTTCCTGCGTTGTCTATGTAGCTGTATACCATTTGAAATGTCTTATTCAGGCTCGCCTGAGTCTTTGCAACAGCTACAATCTCCTCAACTGTTGATGGCGTATTTTCAAGCTCACCGTCATCATTATAGGTCTGCATTGATAGGGTAATCTTACCAGATTCCCAATCAATAGAGCCATCAAGGTTATCCAAGGCAAAAGCTCCAGGGTCACGAAAGTTAGAATTATTTACATCAACAAAAAGCGGGTCGGCTCCGTAAACACTTAGCTCAGGGGAAGTGATATCAAAAACCTCCACAAAACGAGAAACAGAATCCCCTTCATTACCTGAGGGATCTCTAATTCCTTGGTAAATAATTTCATAAATTCCTGCCACCTCCATGTCAACATCACCAAAAGCTGATTCAACCGAACCAGTTTTAAAACCAAGGTTCTGTTCTATTTCATCTTGCGAGTAATAATTATCTAAAATCTCAATCCCAGGGTCAACAAAAGTAGAGCCTAAGACACCTTCAACGCGGTAAGGCACTTCCCTGGACCTGCCTTCTAAAACAGATAAAATAGGTGGAAGATCATCAATCACATTAATTTTCTTTACAATGGTAGTAGTAACCGGATTTCCACTTGGCAAATTTGCTTTTCGTAAGCCAAAATCATTTACACTTAATGTAATTTCGTATTCTCCTAATTGGTTATAATCAACATTTTCAATGACTTGAACATAGGAGGTAAGGTCGGTGCCATCGTAAAACCTGGCCTCGTAATGTGGGTAAACATCAGAGACTTGGCTTAAAAACTGGAAAGGGCCATCATCAGATACCGGATAATTTGAGAATTTCTTTTTTACCAGATATTCAAAGGCATCGTTTCCTGTTATTTCATGTTTTCCAGCGTTTAACAAAAGTTGGGGCGGTGTAACGGTAACTTCCACAGTCCGGTTTATGCTCGTCTGCATTCCTCTTAAGTCTGTAACTTCATAAACTAAAGGATATGTGCCAGGGTTTGTGAGATCTGGCCTGGGAGTTGTTAGCTTAACGATTCCAGAGAGATCATTACCCAAAAAATCAGAAACCTCGATCCAAGGGTCCATTACGAACTCAGAAAGATCAGCAGGGTCTACATTATCTGTAGGCGTGGCCCAAGTCTTGTAAGTAAGCTCGACCTTCAGGTAATCTTGCTCAATCAGTTGCATATTAGGATTTGCTCCCTGAAAAGGGTCAGGGGTCATTGGTGAATCAGATCCCCCCGTTAAGATCGCAGGTGCGGTAGGTGAAGTAAGTTGAGGACTTGGCGTGTCCAGAGTTACCGCCATTTGCATAGACTCAAAAGATATATTGGAGGAGGAAGACTCAGATTCCTCAATTTCAAAAAAAACAGCAGATGCCAACTCATGAACCATTTCCCAACCCCCACCAGCTCCGCCTGCCGAAAGTGGGCTGGATGCAAAATCAGAAGATGATGATTCTTCGCTCGAACTCTCTTCATCTCCTGCAGCTTCAGGAGGAAAAAGAGAGTCCATAGCTGGAGGCATACCTGAGCCTGAGAGGGCAGGACCGAAAGTGGAACTAAGATCAACCAAACCGCCACTTTGGCTTCCGATGGACTCACCCAATTTACTGGTAGCTGCCACAATTGACTGGCCAGAAACCAAGGTAACCAAGCTTCCGCTGGTATCCGTAAAGTCAATATCGCCAGATATAAGGTTTACCCCGCCAGAAATATCACCCGTTAGGGGATTTCGTACAGCCATCATTTGGAACATGGTTCCCCGAATCCCAGCCGTACCCAAAGGACTGCTTAATACCATCGTTGATCCTTTGTTTAACTTAGGAGCTTTTACGATAAGTTCCCCAAAATCCAAATGAGCAAGTAATTCTGAATTACTCGGTTCTTCCTTCATCCTGGATGGGTTTGTTACAGCTGCATTGGTAACAATTTTTTGATTGTACTTTCGAAGGTAAAAGCGGGATCCCGGCTTTATTGTAATCAGTGCACCATTTGAAAAAAGTAATCCTGCTTTTCCATCCTTCCCGGTACTCAGGATTGATTTTTGAGAAAACTTTTTCCCCACAGAGGATGAGTCTAGAGTCACCTTGAATTCATCCTCCAAAGAAAAAGAGTGCACCTCGCCTTCAATAGAAGCGAGGATAACTGATGGTACAATCTTGGCCGCGTCCAGAGAAACAGCACTGATGATAAAAGCCGCAATAAAACCTATTAATCTATTAATTAAAGGGTTAAAAAAGCCAAGTACGACATCATTCATGCGAAGCTACATGATAACCCGAAAATGAACTGCTTCGCAAGTGATTTTTATAATAGAAACTAGCCGACTTCTGACTGATACGCTTGCGAGTCTAAGAGCTTTTCGTATTCACTGCTTCCTGATGGGCTAACTTTAATCATCCAGCCTTCCCCGTATGGGTCTAAATTTACATTTTCTGGGGAGTCATTGAGTCCTTCATTCGTCTCCAATATATTACCCGACAAAGGCATGAAAAGGTCAGAGGCTGCTTTAACAGATTCAACTACTCCAAATACATCATTTTCATTGAAGGAGGCACCCACTTCCGGCAGTTCCACAAAGGTTACATCACCGAGGCTGTCCTGGGCATGATGGGTAATACCGACGACGAAGTTACCATCATCAAGTTTTCTAACCCACTCGTGGTCTTTGGTATATTTTAAATCTTCAGGGAAATGTGACATAAGAATTTTATTACCGACGCATTTTAATCTCAGCAAGGCAAATTAGCTCTCAATCGAACCAATTTGAGTGCCATTATCTACAACCGCGTTTTTAACTACTACGAGAATACCATCACGGACATATATATTTTGTTTTTCATCTGCCCAGCCCTCTTTCACCCCGTTGGGACTCAGAGTTACATTGGCTCCAATCCTGGCATTTTTGTCAATAATAGCATTAAAAATCTGAGAGTTACCCCCTACTCCCATAGCTATTTCGGAGCTATGGTGATCGTGTCCGTTATCCTGATAATCCGCCCCCATCATCACCACATTAGAAAAGCGGCAACCATCTCCGACCATTGACCTTATGCCCAGCATACACCTTTCAAAAGTTGAATTACCTATCCTACAACCGCTTGCGACCGTGGTATTGGTCAGGGTGCATTTTCCTAATTTTGCAGTGGGTAAAATATCTGGATAGTTGTAGATAGGAAGCTTTTCATCATAAAAGTCAAACAATGGTTTTTGGTCTGTAAGCTGAAGGTTTGCTTCAAAAAAGGAGCGGACAGTTCCAATGTCCTCCCAATAATCGTCAAAAACATGGCATTTCAAGTTTTTATCATTCACAAGCGAGGGTATAATTTCCTTGCCAAAATCTGTTGTATCACTGGAAAGAGCTTCAAACATAGCGGATGCCTTAAAAACATAAATGCCCATGGAAGCAAGGCAGCGATCTTCTGAACCACCCTCCCCTTTTAATTCTGGTGGAACTAAACGAGCAATAACTTCGGGGTCCGTTGGCTTTTCAACAAAGTCTACAATTCTTTTATTTTCCCCAATCCGCAACAACCCCAAGCCAGATGCCTCGGCAATGGACACTGGTTTGGCCGCAACCGTGACTTCAGCACCGCATTTAATATGCTCTTTGACCATTTGTGAAAAATCCATGCGATAAAGTTGGTCCCCAGAAAGGATGACAAACACATCATCGGGGTGGGCATGAAAGTGAATCAAATTGCGCCGCACAGCGTCTGCCGTCCCTTGATACCAATCATCCCCATGTTCAGTTTGTTCAGCAGATAAAATCTCAACAAATCCCCTACCAAAGCGATCAAAACGGTAGGCGTCCTGTACATGCCTGTGTAATGAAGCTGTATTAAACTGACTTAATAAATAAATTCGATTGTAGCCAGAATTGATACAATTGCTAATAGGTATATCAACTAAACGATATTTTCCTGCAATCGGAACAGCAGGCTTACACCTAAGCTTGGTTAGTGGGTAAAGACGGGTACCTCTTCCTCCTCCCATAATTACGCAGTGGACATTTCTTTTCATAATTTCTTCTCGATTATTCTTGCTCGTAGGCAAGATTTGTTCGTTTTGCTATATATATGTTGTTATTAAACAGCCTTCTGGTCTAAGTAAACGCAACATCCTTTTTTTTAAATTTTTATCTAATCAAATTCGAACCGATCATTCGACAGATTTAATACCTAGTTAACATGAAGTTTTCTCCCTCTAAAAATGAATTCGATCAGATATCTAATAAGTATGATATCGTTGCAGTTCATGCCAAGTTTACCACAGACTCGGAGACTCCCCTTTCAGCCTACACAAAGCTTTCAGCCAAAAAACCTTCCTTCCTCTTCGAATCCGTTGTTGGAGGGGAACAAGTAAGCAGGTACTCTTTTGTTGGCTGCAACCCCCAAAAAATAATCTCTTGTGGCCATGCAGAAACTCAAATCTTTGATCGAGACGATGGCATTTCTAGCTTAGTCACTCCAAGCGACCCGCTCCAATTAATTGAAGATCACATGGGCGACCTTTCATATCATGGCCCTGATCTACCCCAAAGGTTTGCCGGCGGTGCGGTCGGATACTTATCCTATGAATACGCAAATCGAGTAGAGCCATCGATTCCCGTGCCCGCAGAGGATGAACTTGGGCTACCCCTGTTGTTTTTCATGATCGCGGATAGTGTGTTAATCTTTGATCATGCTTGCCAAACCTTAACGATCTCAACCAATGTAATCACCGGTTCGGATTCCTGTGATAGCTATGATAAAGCCTGTTCCCAGATCCATGACATCTGGGAAAACTTGAAAAAGCCCCACTCCTTGTATCCTCGCCAATTATCTGAAGATATAATACCGCCTGTGCCGGAAGGAAATTTCTCCAAGCAGGAATTTATGTCAATGGTTGATAAAACCAAAGAGTACATTCGGGCAGGCGATATCATCCAGGCGGTTCTCTCCCAACGGTTTTCCATTCCTTTTGACGGGGAGGCGATCAACCTATACCGGGCTATTCGTGCCATCAATCCTTCGCCTTACATGTTTTTGCTTGAAAGTGATGATTTTGCCATTGTTGGAGCATCCCCCGAGGTTCATGTAAGGTTGACTGGTGATGATGTACTGATCCGACCTATTGCTGGCACCCGGCCTCGTGGCTCAAGTGATGAAGAAGACCTGAAAAATGAACAGGATTTACTGGCCGATGAAAAAGAAAAAGCCGAACACCTAATGCTGGTTGACTTGGCACGCAACGATATCGGCAGGGTCTGCAAAATTGGGAGTGTGCAAGCGGCCGAATTCATGTCCATTGAAAGGTATTCCCATGTTATGCATATCGTGTCCCAGGTTATTGGTAAGCTTGATGAAAATCACAACGCCTTTGATTTAATGAGGGCTACCTTCCCGGCCGGAACAGTTAGCGGGGCACCAAAAGTTCGGGCCATGCAGATAATTTCTGAATTTGAAAATTTACAAAGGAATGCATATGCCGGGGCCCTTGGTTATTTTGGGTACGACGGGAACCATGACTCTTGTATAGCCATACGAACCGCCATGATAAAAAATAAAAAAATTCATCTGCAGGCAGGTGCGGGTATCGTTGCGGACTCAATTCCAAAAATGGAATATGAAGAAACTTTAAACAAAGCAAAAGGCATGCTTAAAGCCATTTACATGGCTTCCAGTTCATAAACTTCACCCATTATTTAAGCACAACCAATGCAAACAAGCGAACAAGAATCACTGCAAATTTATCTGCAACAGATATCCCAAATTCCCCTGATAACGCCCAAGGAAGAAATTGAGCTGGCTGCAGAAATCAAAAAAGGTAGCGAAGCAGCAAGAGAAAAAATGATTACCGCCAACCTCCGCTTGGTTGTAAAAATCGCTCAGGATTATTCAAACCTCGGCCTTTCACTTTTGGATTTAATAAATGAAGGAAATATCGGACTGATGAAAGCCGTGGAACGCTTTGACCCCACTAAAGGTGGAAAACTCAGCACTTACGGTTCCTGGTGGATAAAACAGTCAATCAAAAGGGCCTTAGCTAATCAGAGTAAAACCATTCGCTTACCCATCCATATGGTTGACCGGGTCACTCAAATTCGGAGAACAACCGCGATCCTGTCCGAAAGGCTTGGACGGGAGCCCACCGACGACGAGCTTGCCTCAGAAATGAATTTACCGGTAAACCGCATCACTTTGCTCAAATCAGTTAGCCAAAAACCTGCGTCGCTGGACTCTCCCTTGGGTGATGAGGATGGGTCCACCTTAGGAGAATTAGTGCCTGACAATAAAGCTGTTTCACCATTGGAAAACCTGCAGTCCAAAAGTATAGTCGGAGATATCAGCAAAGTTCTTGACCAGCTTGAACCGCGGGAAGCAGACATCATTAGGTTACGATTCGGGTTGGAAGGACTTGATCCTCTCACACTCGAAGAGGTAGGAGCTAAGATTGGTATTACCAGAGAGCGTGTGCGCCAACTTCAAGAACATGCCCTTCGTGCCCTTCGAAAAAGTATGGCGAACCTAGAAAAACAACGGTCTGCAGAAGAAGTGAAGCATGACAATATGCTCCAGGAAAGAGCCAAAATACTTCAGGATATTTTAAATAAAGTTAGGTAAGTGGGACCACTTTAGGTGATCCCACTTACTCGCCTTTAAAAAAGATTTTTGTTTAGTCTTCGGAAGCGGTTGCTTCATCAAGAAGGTCACCAAGGGATGTGGTAAGGTCTTCACCAGCCTCATCGTATGCAGCGACTTCCTTGGCAAGGGCATCCTCATCGTACTCAGCAGCCTTGATGCTTAAGCCAATTCTGCGCTCTTCCTTGTCAATTTTGATAACTCGTGCAGATACCTCATCTCCTTCATTAAGGTGATCTTTAATCTTCTCGATACGCTCTTCGCTTACCTGACTGATATGAACGAGTCCATCG
>CBFIFQ010000020.1:0-30646 GCA_965661905.1 Opitutales bacterium | reverse complement strand
C
The DNA here is from genome assembly GCA_965661905.1 of Opitutales bacterium. Lineage (GTDB taxonomy): Bacteria > Verrucomicrobiota > Verrucomicrobiia > Opitutales > Seribacteraceae > Seribacter. The sequence continues at coordinate 30,645 of CBFIFQ010000020.1, read as the reverse complement.
ATTTTGAGAAAATGATGCTCGAGAACTCCCTCTTACTATCCACCTATGCCCGAGCTTTTCGTACTTACCGCCTACCCCAGTATCAAAGGGTTGTGCAAAAAACCTTAACATGGCTATTGAAAAACCTGGGGAGCACCGCGGAAGGCTTTGCAACCTCAGTATCAGCTGAATCTGAAAACGTGGAAGGTAAATATTATGTTTGGACGAAGCCGGAACTTATTGAAATCTTAGGTGAAAAAACAGCCACTCCATGGATGGAAAAACTGGAGCTTATAAACGGCGGAGATGAGCCTCTTTTTCACCCTTGTTTAACCGATGATAATTCGCTAAATGCCCAAATTGAGAAAAATATTTTACCCAGGCTGGAACAGGCAAGATCCAGTAGAAAACCCCCAGCAGTCGATAAAAAACGCATGGCTTCGACCAACGCTGTATTGATTCAATCCCTTATTAATGCCTCAATTGCGATGAAAGATAAGGCATTACTTGAAAAGGCTTGTGAATTAGCTGACTGGATGAAAGCTGAACTTTTGGACAAGCAGCTTATCTACCCTATCGCTTACCCAGGTAACCCAAAAGCTATACAAACATCCGAACTTCTTTTGGATGATTTTGTTTTTTGGGCTGAAAGCCTTTTGGCTCTTGCCGCAGTCAGCGAATTTGTGAGGCCGCAAAGTTCTGCAAAATATGTTGCAGACGCAATCGCCTGCATTGAACAATGCATATCCCTCTTTCGGGATGAAAAAGTAACCGGTTTTTTCCTCAGCTCTTCGGCAGCAAAAGCACCCCCTCCCATACGAAAAAAATACTGGTATGACAATGCGTCCCCATCCGGAAATTCTGCTTTATTACGGGTTTTCTCTCAACTTCATGTGCTGACAAAGGATAAACGCTGGAAGGAAGGATATAGGGATGCTCGCTCCGCATACTTGAATATTGCAAATAAAAACCCAGAAGCTATTTCTTACGCCCTCACTGCCATTACCGAAGAGTCCGTGGGTATCGTGGAGGTGACGGCACCTAGCCAAGCCAGGGATGAAATTTTTAACATTCTGGGAGAATACCCGCATCGCCCCACCCTGTTTAAGTTTACGGGCCAAGGCACAACAATTACCTTGCAAGTTAAAGAACACAGGGAAGAAGTAAGTAGCCCCAAAGCCCTGATGGAAAGACTCTATGCCTGATCTTTTTTTCCTCGGAGTAAAAGTTTGCTTTGAGTTCTTCCGTCCTCGCTTAATACCTTTTCAGCAATTTCTTTAAGATCATAAGATTCTTTATTTAAAGACTTATGAGCAATTTGTATAGCGGCACGAATCAGTTTTGAGTCTGTCTTGATCCGGTGACCGCCGGAGGAAACAAACCTTTCGATGCTATCCAATAAGGACAAGTCATCTTTTGTTAAGGTTATGGTTCTAACTAATCTTTCGGTAGATAATTGATCGCTCATAAGTAACTTTTAAACTAATCACACTGAATAAGCAAATCGATAAAAACACTAAACCTCATTACTCCATAATTTTTAGCATCTGCCGTGTCTCACCGGAGTGTGGCACTTTTACCCTTTTCAATTGCAAGGAAGGCTAGGAAGGGGCGAATACAGCCAAATAATTGAGAAACACAGATGAATTCCTCTAATATGTGCTACCTTTCGGCAATGCCTTTACAGCTAATCTTTTACTTACTTAAAGATAAAGAAACCTATGATCGAAGGAATACCAATAACTTTAACCTTCGGCTAAAACCTGCTAGAAACTCAAAGCTGGAGGACAAGAACTTTAGCTGGCGTTTTGGTTAATACAGTTCAAGTCCTCAAAAGACTGCTTCAGGCGGGATACAAAAGTTTGCTCGCCCGATCGTAACCAAGTACGAGGGTCATAAAACTTCTTGTTAGGCTTGTCGTCTCCTTCAGGATTACCCAATTGCCCCTGCAGGTAGTCTTTATTGGTTTTGTAGTATTCATGAACTCCATCCCAGAAAGCCCATTGCATATCTGTGTCTAAGTTCATTTTCACGACCCCATACCCAATGGCCTCTCTGATCTGGTCACGAGAAGAGCCAGATCCGCCATGAAATACAAAATGAATAGGTTTCCCAGAAAGTCCGTGTTTATCCTTTATGAACTCTTGAGAGTCTAAGAGTATTTTAGGGGTAAGTTCTACATTACCTGGTTTATAAACGCCATGGACATTACCAAAAGCAGCGGCAACGGTGAAACGGTTGCTCACATCTGAGAGAGTTTCATAAGCTTGGTTCACTTCCTCAGGTTGAGTATATAAACGAGCAGTGTCGATATCAGTATTATCCACCCCATCTTCCTCTCCTCCGGTTACTCCAAGCTCAATTTCCACAGTCATTCCAAGAGCATCCATTCTCTTAAAATACTCCTTGCAGGTGGAAAGGTTGTCATCGATAGGCTCCTCTGAAAGATCCAACATGTGAGAACTGTAAAGAGGTTTGCCCTCGCGAGCATGAAATTTCTCTCCTGCGTCCAGAAGCCCATCAATCCAAGGAAGCAATTTGCGGGCAGCATGATCCGTATGAAGAATAACGGGAACATCATAAGCTTCTGCCATGGCATGAACATGCATAGCTCCAGAAACCGACCCGGCAATGGCAGCTTTCTGCTGATCATTGGAAAGGCTCTTTCCTGCGTAAAAGACCCCACCACCATTGGAAAATTGGATCATAACAGGTGAGTTGACTGCGGCGGCAGTCTCTAGCACCGCATTCACGGAATTCGTGCTTACCACATTTACCGCGGGCAATGCGTACTCATTTTCTTGAGCGTCGTTAAAAATAGCTTGGACACCGTCACCGGTGACTACTCCTCCTGGAAATTTCTTACTCATAATAATTGGTATTCAGGCTTTCTTTTGGCATATGCATAAAAATCAAGCAAAACAAAATTTTGAAAAAGGCGGAAAAAGGACCCTTACTCCAATAAGTTACCAATATTTCCCTCACCCAAGGCTTTTTCCACTTCTGCCAATTTTATGAAGGTTGTACGAGTATGCGGTAGTTTGTAGCGTTTAAAAACTCCTTTCTCCAAAAGATAATATAATTTCCGGGAAGATACACGGAGTGCCTTGGCTGCCTCTGCAACTCTCAAGATTTTAGGAGCAGGAGGTTTACGCATTTCCAGCATCCCTTTCTCTTGGCGTTCACTTGATTGTTGAATTTCATCAAGTTTTGCAGAAACTGCTAACACTTCTGCTTTAAGCTCTGCTAGCTGATGAAAAATCAATTCAGTTTCAGGAAGTATTCCGTTATCAATTCCTAATTCCTCTTCCTTTTGAAATTTAAAAGCTAAAGCTTCCATCCTCGTTCTAAAAAACTTTCGGTTCCTTTTTTTATCTTTCTGCCAGGTAATGCAGTGAGAAGAAGCCCTTCCCTTTACGACAGAATAAGAAACTTTCATTTATAAATTGATGGTTTGTTTAGAAAGGTTTAAAAGAAATTGAAAAACACTCCACTATAAATTTAGACAATGAGCGATAAGAATTTCCCTGCTGTAGTTAAAGAGATTTATGAAAAAGACTCTCGGTATGGAAAGGGAGCTTACTACTTCATTAGAGAAGCCTTGGATCATACTTTAAAAAATATCGAAAAAGAAAAGTCTAAGAGTAAAGGTCATGTTTCAGGTATGCAGTTACTGGATGGCATCAGGGATTATGCATTGGATAGGTTTGGTCCCATGACATTAACCCTGATGGATCACTGGAATATTAAGAAGTGCCGAGACTTTGGTAATATCGTTTTTAACCTTGTTGATTTTGGTATTTTGGGAAGAACTGAAAATGATTCATTGGAGGATTTTGAAGGAGGTTACAGCTTTGATGAAGCATTTGGATTACCCTTCATGCCCAAGGATGTCCAAAAGAATTAAAGTTTCGGAGGGAATTAGCCATTTAAAATAAATGTCCACAACACATAAACCAAGAGAACCAAACTGAGTGCTTTAAAAAATGTTGCCCATGCCGAAGAATTTTTTCCCGTCCCGAAAACTCCGCCCTGTAGTTTCGGTTCCTTCTCTTGGGGTGAACAAAGTGGACACTTCGAACCATCTGCTACATGCCACTCAAAATCGCATACCCTGCACACTTTAAATTTATTCATCGTTAGGTTTTTGATTTCTATAAAAGTCTTGCCCTACAAGCCAATTGCTTAAGTATTTGTTTTCTTTGCCCAAGAAATATGATTTCAAATAAACACCGCCGAAAGTTCTCAGTCTTACATTTTATTTTATTTGTATTCACTTTCGTTACATTTGCTTTCCCTAAAATTACTCTTTACGGAAATAAGAAAATTTTAAGGGAAAGTCTTGCCAGTATACAAGCCAAAGCCCTCAAAGGTGATGTTTATTACCAAGGAGCCCTAGGCCTGTTTTATAAAAATGGTGAACATGGTCTTCCCATCGATTCCGAGGAGGCAAATCGCTGGGTTCGTATGGCAGCCAATAAGGAAGGTGCTTTTGGCCTTGCGACACTTGCTGCCCTTGAACTGGAAAAAGGTAAAACGGAACGGGGCCATTTTCTCTACGACGAAGCCTACCTTCACTCTAACTTAAGAGAATTAGGAAAAGACAACGACCCACTTGCACTTTACTGTTTGGGAATGATGGAGATGGACAACCCTCCTCGCAATATACCCAAAGCATTACGCAACTTAGAAAAATCTGCTGAACTTGGGTTCGCCACCGCCCAAGCAACTTTAGGCATGATTTACTTTGCAGGAATTGGCGTTCAAAAAGACTCGGATATCGCATTAAAATGGTCATCCATGGCAGCTAAAAAGAAAATCCCATTAGGGATGTTTTATCTTGGTCTTGCCTACTCGATTGGAGATGGTGTGGATACTAATGATGACTACGCTGTTCGCTGGATTCGGGCTGCAGCAGAACGAGAGCTTACCATGGCCCAGCTCACATTAGGAATGAAATTAGCTTTAGGTGACGGCGTGGCCAAAAATCTTGAACTTGCAGTTCAATGGTTAAGAAGAGCAACGCTGAATGGATCGGCTGAAGCTGCCCTGCAACTTAGGAAATATGAGAATACCTTACTAAGACAAAACGGAGAGTTTGTAAACTTTTCAGAAGATAAGCCCGTTAACGAGATTGCATCACGAGTTGTAAAATCTGCTCTTAATGTCGATAACAGAGAAAAATTTACAGCTAAAGAAAACTTTGAAATATCTCCGTCATCCTTCCCTGCTACTGACGATGATGAGGTAAGCAACTCCCTCGTCTCGATGGGTGATGCCGGCAATATCGAAACCGAAAATATGAATGAGCTTGGTTTAGTCGCTTACAAGAATAAAGATTTTAAGAATTCCAAGGTGTGGTTTGAGAAAGCTGGTAAACTAAGGCATCCTGAATCTTTAAGATACTTAGGCATTCAATATTTCCTTGGGCAAGGCGTACAAATCGACTATCAGAAAGCAGCTTATTGGTTGGAAGAATCGATTAAAGAAGGTGACCTTGAAGCGTCGAGATACCTTAGAATTGTTAAACAATTTAGGTAAAGAAAACCCAAGTTTATCGTTTAACCTACGCTTATCTCCCTAGAAGAGATTAAGAATTCCTTTTGGTATATTGTAAGACCAAAAATTAAAAAAAATACTGCGCGAAAAGCCAGCACTAGTACAAGACCAGTGCACCCGTATTCACACGAAACTCATGCTAAAAGTGAATGGCAAAAATACTAATTTAACTGACGAGTCATTAGAAATGAACTTGGAAGTCTATTTCTAAAGATAGCCTAGAGGTAGCAAAGAGATCACACCAATAGGTTGTAGCGTGAGGAGGCCTACTGTGCCCAGGCAGCATCCCTGAGGTCTAATTGCACTTGATTTTCACCTTGTTGCAAGTTGATTGATTTAGACCACACAATTCCCACCTGCCCAAGACTGGAAGCACCGACAATAAAGTAATTGCCGCTCTCGAGTTTTTCCACATTAGCAACCCCAATAGAGTTGGTCTTCAACCTGGAAAGGCTTGATCTTGCTAAGGCATTTCGAATGGCAGCGGCAACTCCAGGATACCTGTATCCTCTTTGGACCGCACGTGCCCAAAATTCAGCATATGAATTAATGTCTTCACCCGAAGGAATCCGAATACGGGCATTTTCCATAATCGAGTCAAGGCTTTGGCGAACTAAAAAGAATTCTGTGAAACCGGCTGGTCTTTTCTTATTATTTAAAAATTGCACTTCTGCCTTTAATTGCATTGTGGATTCCCCCGATGGTACGCTTTGAACAACGGGTGCATTCAAAGTTGTTTGCCTTTTGGGTGCCTGACTTGTCAGATTATAACGGGAAGGCGAAAAAGATGTCCCCAAAGGGGATGAACGACGTACAGGTTTGAAACTAGACTGGTACTGTGAGGAGCTAAGAGTCTCCGGAGGCGAGTAAGAGGGTTGGGAAGAGAATGAAGTAGATCTTCGTGCAGAATTTAAGCTCGATGAGGTGCTCGGCATGGATACTTTTACTGTCGAATTACCATTGCCTCCACGCTGTAAAACTCGAATCGCTTCACGAGCCACAATGAGTGCTTTTTCAAGAGAACCAATTTTCCCTCTGGCATCTTCTAATTCTTCATTAAGCAAATTGACTTTCAGGTTTGCAGATTGACCACGCTCAATAATTTCCTGCTTGATTCCCCGTGCTTCCTCTAGTTGTTTGCGTAAATCCTGAACCCGTGACCTTTCTTGATCCAATTGAATTTGGGCAGTTAAATTTTTCTGATTGAGATCCTGAATACGACGATCAAGACCCTCACGACCTGGTGCATTGGCCAAATTCCGAAATTGTTCCTGCAATCTTTGGTTTTGTTCTCGTAAAGAAGCAAGCTCGGCCATTTGGAGGGGAGAAAGTTGGGAAACACCTGCATCTCCTCCGGATAGAGAAGGCATCCTCGAGGGAAGCCCTCGGGATGAAGATTGGATCTGTCGAAGACTCTGCTCCAAAGAAGAGATTCTACTTTGAGCAGCAGTTAAATCACCAGTAAGTCTTTGCACATCTAACTTAGCCTGATTTTCTCGATCAGCAGCTGTTTTGGCGAAACCTTGAAGCCTGATAATTTGTGCTCGCAGGGCAGAGTTATCAGGAGTGATACCCGGGCGAGTGCTCTCAGCTTGAGCAAGTTGCTCCGTAAGTAATGATAACCTCTGCTCACGTTCAGCTAATTGATTCTTGAGGTTGGAGATATCACTCAAAGACCTATTCAGCTCGCCACGAAGTTGAGCATTCGCCTGTCCTGCGTCATTGCGAGCCTGAACTAAAGAAATTTCATTAAGTTTGCGGTTTTCTGTTTCAAGAGTCGCAAGCTGTTCTTTGATCAGAACAAAGTCTTGCATTGCATTTTTAAACTCGGCATTTAAACGAACGCCATTTTCCTGGCTTTTAGCCAATTCCATTTCCAATTCGGCAACACGAGGGTCTTGTAAATTTCTAGCATTAAGTAAGTCTTGCTGAAGTAATACCAACTCATTTTGAAGCTCCATCATCTGAGGGTTTTGATTCAATGGAACTTCATCTTTCTTAGCACTTAAAGACTCCTTCAATAAATCCTCCACTTCCTTTCTTAAACTCTCGGAATTCTTTAAAGCACTTGTTAAATCAGCAATTCTGAGTTCGGCTTCTTTTTCAGCCTCTTTAGCATCCTCGATAAAGGTCCTCACCTCATCGTCTGTAATACTTCCTCCGGGTAATTCCTCCATTTGAGCTAGTTTAAGCTTAGTCTCTTCCAACTCCATTTGAGCTTCCATGCTCTCAGCAACTGCATCCTGTAATTGGTTTTGTAAAGCCAACATGGCAGGATCACTTTCGTTCACTGTACTCTCACCTTCTTTCTTCAGCTCATCAAGTTGAGATTTAAGAAAATTAATTTCATTTTGCAGAGAACTCACAATGTCATCAGAAACAGTTAAAGTCGGGGCATCATCTGTGCCTTGCATCGCTTTGGTCAGTTCAAGTTCAGCTTCGGTATTTGTGAGGTCTTCCACAGCTTGACTAAGTTCCCGCTGACTTTCCTTATACAAATTTTCCATCTCCTTAATCTTAACAGAAGCTAAGTTTAATTCTTCTAGAAGTTGAGCGGTTTCTTCACCTTGAGCTGCCATATCATTTTGTAACTCTAACACCGCTACATCAGCTTTTACCAAGTCCGCCTCCAGTTGTTTAAGGGATTCTTCATTGGCAATTGGTGCAGCACTCCGTTGATTACTTTGGGCTTGGGTCTCGATTCTTTCCAATTCGGTGAGAGCTTTGCTCAATTTAGATTCAAGAAGAGCGATCATATCCGTTTCATCATCCTCGGTTTCAGTTTTTCGGCTAGCAAGCTCTGTTTGTAATTCTGCAATCGTCTCTTCTGCTAAGACAAGTTCATTCTCCAACTGGATAATTGATTCATGATCATTTTTTCCAGTGGGAGAAGCCTTCAATGTTAGGGCATTTTTTTCTAATTGAGAAAGATCCTCGAGAGCTTGACTTAGTTTGTTTTCAAGAATTCTGATGGTCGCTTTATCGTCACCAATTGTACCTGCTTCAGTTGGTTCTGAATCACCTTTGGCAAGAAGTCTTTTGAGCAGCAATTGATTTTCGTTTCTCAGAGCATCAAGGTCACTTCCAGTTTGTCGGCTCTCCAGTTCATCGAGCTGGTTAATTGCATTTGCTAGTTCTTTTTCAAGCAACTCGACCGTTTTACCTTTCACTTGTTTGATACTTTCCAGTTCATCCCTTAGGTCTTGGTTTAATTTTCGAGAGTCACTCAACTCATTTTCCAAGCTTACAAGAGAAGAAATTCCAGTATCTTCAGAATCGTTAAGTCGTTGCTCAAGATCCATAGTCAATGCCTCCGCACTTTTCAACTTCTCCTGTAAATCAGCAATCAAATTCTTTTGCGATAAACTGTGCCCTGTGCCTTGTTCTCGGATAATAGCAATTTCTGCCTCTAAGTCCTTTACCTTGTTTTGGAGTTTTAATTTTTGGTCTTCTCCCCTTTGTAATTCATTAAGCTGGGTCGACATTGCGTTTGCCAATTCAGTTCTCAAGTTATCCACCTCGAGGTTCACAGACTCTGCTTCATCTAGGCTTTCCTGGAGAATCCGTATGGTTCCCAATGCTTCCTGCAATTGTGAAACCGCCTGACGAGTTTCCACAGATTCGCCGAGACCGGCGGTTTTCATACGGGCAATTTCTTCCCTAGCTGCATCCAGTTCACTCTTCAATTCAAGTATAAGGTCTTTGGAGTCCCTGGCCTGGGCAACAAGATTTTCCTCTTCCATTAACAACTGGGCCCTGGTATCTTCTAGTTGTTGCTCAAGGTTAATTATTGCAAGGGAACTTTCCTGCTGAAGGTTATCCTTCTCTTCAAGAGCAAAAACAAGTTCGACTTTTGCTTTATTTAACTCATCACGAAGAGAAGCAACAACCATATTCATACTCCCGGATTGATTACTTTGCGTTTCTTTTGTCTGATCTAAAACTTGATTCAAGTCCTCAAGCTGGCCCGCAATTACCTTCACTACATCGAGCTCTTCGCTGAGCTTTTTCTTTTCCTCCCGTAGTTGTGCAATTTCTTTATCTTTCCCTGCGAGGCTTCTTTCTCGGATATTCAACTCATTAATGGCCTGTTTCTGCCTGATCAAAGCTGCATCTAATTCCATTTTAAGCCCATCAATAACCTCTGTAGCCCGGCTTTGCTCGCGCTCGAAACGCGACGCCAAGGACTGCATGCGTGCCTCTGAATTAGCAAGGTTCTCTTCCATCTCATTCACAAAGGGAATGGCTGGCAACTGACCAAGTGCGGCTTTACTGATTGCTACTTGAGCGAGTTGGGCATCCTCTTCCAGCTTTTTGATGGTGGTAGCAAATTCAAATTCCCTCTTTGCCATACTTTCCTGTATGTCTGCTAACTCCGCTTTTGTATTCTCAAGTTCTAGCTGAGAAGCCTGCAGTTCGTTCTCAAGAGAAATGACCCTCTCGGCCAGCTCCACCTTTTCCTGCTGGTTCGATGCTCTTGCCTTGCTAACCTCTTTTTTGGCTGCATTGAGGTCAATAAGCAGCTTATTTACATAGGCCGGACTTGCGGAACGAGAAGGACTGTCCCCGACTTCTTCCAATGTGCTTCGAAGTTTGAGGAGCTCTTTCTCCAGATCTTCTTTCTCTCCCAAGTCAACTTGCATACGAGCAATTTCTCCCATTGCTTTTCTCAGCTCATCCTGGAGATTTAAGTAGGTTTCAGAGGAAGCATCCTGCGGAGCATTTCGTGCCATTTGCAATGCTCTTTTTGTCTGCGTCAGTTCTCTTTCTAAAAGTAAAAGCCGGCCTGAATCAGCACCCGAAGAAACTGCAGCCACACGGGCATTATCCAACTCACGCCTCGTGCGCTCAAGCTCAGAGGTAACCGAGCGGATCATGGAATTAGAGCGTTCCTGTTCAAGAAGAAGAGATTGTCGCGACTGGCGTAGGTCATTGCGAGTGGCTTCCAAATCATTTTGTAGTTGTGAAAGCTGCTTGGTTACAGTGTCTGCATTTGGAAGTCGTCCATCCGATGTATTCCACAGGGAGTTCTTCGCCGCTTGAAGTTCATTAACCATCATTTCGGATTCACGCAGATTAGTCTGTAATGAGACAATTTCACGATACGCTTTTCGTAAGTCCGCCTGCATGTTAGCTGTATCAGCCGACAATTCCGAACCCATGTTTTTGGAATCGGCAAGCTCTTCTCTCAGCCTGCGAATCATATCATCCGAAGAATTGGTGGAAGTTTGGTTAACGGAAGGGACATCTCCAGCCTTACTTTGAATAGAGGAACCAATACTCTCACCAGAAAGGGAAACCGCTTCGTTCGCCTGGATGACTGCGGCTAAACTTCTTCCTGTCTCAGTGACAGGAGAAGGGTTGGGCTCTGCCGTTGATGCAACTTGTTGTTCTAGGGGAGGAGGTGCAACCTGAAGCCCATCTACTTCCCGTATCAAAATATTGTATCCGGAGTTGGCATCCCTATTCGCATTGGAAGACAATTGCTCCAAGGCTACAATCTCGTCGGAGGTTCTCTGCAAGTTTTCCTGTAAAACCAAAAGAGCCGGTAATGCTTCATCCATTCGACCCGCAAAATTGTTTTCTAAATCCTGATAGATCTTATCCGCCTCCAGCAACCTTCCCTCCACATTGGAAATACCCTTATTTAAATCTTTTGAGCGTAAACTCCAGGTATCAGATACGGCTTGCAGGTTTGAAGAAATACGAGATTTATCCGCTTGGTTTGAAAGGAGTTCAACTTTCACATTAACTGCGTCTTGCTTTGAAGAGAATGATTCCAGAGAGCTGTTGTCAGCAAGAATACTCAATCTTTTCTTCAGGGTTGTCAGGGAATCACCGATCATTCCAGATAACTCATCTGGGGAGGTGGTGGCTTGGCCCTCGTTTTCCGTAAACTGACTGAAACCTAATGATACAATACCTATAAGAAAGATGGGCACCCCTAACCATCCTTGTCTGAATAAAGAAAGGCAAAAATTTGTCATATTATAGAGGATGCTGAAGAGAAGATACTTAGCAAGACTTGATTTCCAGAACTCTATCTTAAAACCAGTCCAAAAATAAGTTTTCTAAAGAGAGTTTTAAACCAAGTTAAATTACCGCATAAAACCCCCGGCAATCTTGTGTTACTTTTGGACAAAAATGGTGCCCGAGGAGGGGGTCGAACCCTCACATCCATGGGATACCAGATCCTAAATCTGGCGCGTCTACCAATTCCGCCACCCGGGCCAAAATTTGATTACTAAATAGAAATTCGAAAGATGGGCAAGATTAATGCCGTTTAGAAAGTATCCCCAAAAGGACCCTGCCATATTCCAAAAACTAAAGAAACAACAGTTAGGGTAATCAAGATGAATTTTATTATACCAGTGTCGGTCAGCCTAGTCCAAGCATCATGCTTTGGTTCATCATCGTCAAAAACAGGCCGTGGGTGGAAAACAATTTCACGAATCCAACCGAAATAATAATAAATGGAAATAACCACCCCGACAATCATCGCACCTAAAGAGAAATAAAGCCCAGCCTCTAACGCAACACTGATCAAAAGCAATTTACCAATAAAACCAGCAAAGGGAGGGATTCCAGCAAGAGAGCCTATTCCACAGACAAGAGTAAATCCCAACAAGGGATGTTTTTTCGCCAAGCCTTCATAGTCCGAAAACTCGTGTTCATTATCATCTTTTAAGTCTGCCAAGCTCATCACTGCAAAGACGGCAAAGGAGGCAACCAAATAGACAAACATATAGAAAAATAAGACCCATACCGCCCGATCACTATCCCCGGGGAAGTGCATAGAGGCCATAATCGCAACCAACAGATAGCCAGCATGGGCGACGCCGGAAAGCCCAAGCATCCTTTTGATATTTCGTTGTGCACAAGCGGCCAGGTTCCCGAAGAAAATGGTAAAGGTAGCCACAAACCCTAGCAGGGGCAGAAGAAAATCACTCGCTCCGGCGAAAGGTCCATTGACCAGGTTTAAGAGGACAAAAAAACCAGCTGCCTTGGAAGATACGGACAAGAAGGCAGTGATGGGCATGGGCGAGCCGTGATACACATCAGGTACCCAAATCTGAAAAGGGGCAGCACCAATTTTAAAAGCTATACCTGCAATAACGAGCACAATACCGGTCCGGATAAGAAGGTTATCGGAATTTTCCCGGATAAGGTCTCCCAGGTAGTCAAAAGACAAAGGATCCCGAATTTCTGATCCCACAAAGGTTGCACCCCAAAGTTCAGGGTTGGAAGCTACTCCGTACAGAAGAACAATACCAAAAAGTAAAAAGGAGGAGCTCAGGGCACCGAAAATAAGGTATTTAATACCTGCCTCAAGGGATTTGGCTGATTCACGATTAAAAGCAACCAGGGCGTAAAAGCAAAGTGCGACACATTCCAGGGCCACAAAGAGCATGAGAAAATGACTGCTTTGACACAAAAGCATGAGACCCGCAGTTGCCAGCATGGTCAAATGGTGAAACTCACCAATTCGAAGGGAATGCTTAAGGATGTATCGATGCCCGATGATGGAAACAAGCAGAGAGGCAAGCAGGAAAAAACTCCTCATCACATCTCCCTGAAAGCCTTGACTGAGCATACCGGAAAAAGTGTCACGGTCAAAAGTATGATGCCATGCCAGGTAATCAAAGAGGTGAAATATCAACAAGCCTGCCTGAAATAAAATAGCTATTTTTCCCGAGAGTCCGCTTTGAGCATCGGATTTGGAGAACAAATTAATACCCAATACAACAAGGGCTCCGATGGCTAAAGTAAGCTCAGGCCAAATTTCGAACCATAAATTTTCTTGGGAAAATGGTAAATATACTTCCATCTTAGTCTTTCAATTGAAGGGAAGAGGATGAACTACTGTTCATGTCCGGTGTTGGGCAACAGGAAGGTCGGGAAGACTCCGCCCTGTGACTCTCCAGTGCTTGATACCGGCTTTCTATTTCTGCATCAATTCTGGGCGAAATCGTCCGGGGCCAAAGCCCAATCCATAAAAGAGCAATCAGGATTAACAGAGCAGGAATTATTTCAGAACGATTAAGATCACTGACTTTCTTTTGGCTAAGAATTCCATCCAATTCTTCACTCGCTTTCCCGAAAAAGATACGGGCTACCGCACGCAAGCCAAAGATCGCGGAAATGATGATTCCCAAGGCGGCCAAATATAGGAAAATTTGTGTACTTGTTTTCTCACCCAAAGAGAGGAAAACGCCAAACTCACCCCAAAAATTCCCAAAGCCGGGCAAGCCAATAGTGGCAAGGGAAGCCGCAACAAAAAAACAAGCCAGTAAAGGCGCCTGTTTAGCAAGACCTCCCATCTCCGACATTTCATGCGTTTCCGTTCGTCGGTGAATGTAGTGAGCAAGCAAAAACATTAAAGAAACCGATAAACCATGGGCCACCATGAGCATGATCGCCGAGGATGCACCCAAAGAGGAACAAACACCGATCCCCAGGAAACAATAGCCCATGTGCATCACCGATCCATTCCCCACCATGGACTTAAGGTTGGTTTGGGCAATGGCAACCATACCGACAAACAGCACATTACCCAGGGCAAGCCATAGAAGTAATGTACTCCATGACTGAGCTGACTCCGGCAACAATGGGGTCGCCACTTGAATAAGGCCATATAAACCAAACTTCTTCAGGACCCCTGCGTGTAGCATGGAAACTGATGTGGGAGCTGCGTCGTAACCGCGGGCCGCCCAGGTATGAAAGGGAAATAACGCGACAAGGATACCAAAACCAATGAGTAAAAGTCCGAAAATCTTGGATTTGGTCGACTCAAAAAGGTTAGATTCAGCAAGGGCTTTGGAAAGGGAGGGGAAGTCAAAGCTATCGGCATCCACAAAGGTATTAAGGGCCACCAACCCAGCCAAGGAAAGCAGGGCTCCCAATGTGAGGTAGATTGTAATTTCAAGAGCAACGCTTCGGCGGTCACGCCCACCCCACAAGCCTATCATGATGAATGTGGGAATCAGGGCAAATTCATGAAAGAGGTAGTAAAAGAACAAGTCAACACTGGCAAAAAGACCCATTAGCCCCGCCTGCATCAATGAAAGCAAAGCCAAGTACAACCGAATACGATCGGCACCGGAGTGAATCGCTGCAAGCCCGGCCGCAAGCCCAACAATACCGGCCATGGCAAAGAGAGGAGATGAAACACCATTAAGCCCAAGATGAAAATGAATCTTGAGCTCCTGCAGCCCCATCCCTGAGCACAAAATCTCAAACGCATACCCATTGCTTCCTTCATCAAACCTTGCAAACAAGAGGATGCCAGCAAGGAATGGAAAAACAAAAGCAATGTAAGCTAGCTTTTTGGCAAAATCATCAGTTCTGGCAACGCCAGCAAATAACAAGAGCGAAACACTTGCCGGTATTACAATCGATCCTAATAGAAGAAGCTGGTCCAATGTTAGCATACTAATTTAATTCCCCAAAAGACCTACGGCGTAGGCCAAGAAGCCAAGTGTCCCCAAAATAAACCAGAAGGAATAGGCGTGAATCTTCCCCACATAGCATGTTTTGGCAAGCAAGGCGAAGAGGGCTGAAATACCAGCCGAGCCACGGACCAGTAGACCAGAAATAAAGAGTAATTCCATAACCTCAATAAATCTTGCAAATGGGTCCTGTATTTTAGCCACATAGAAACCATAAATTTCATCAAAAAACAACTTACTCTTGCACAAATCGTAAAAGACAGGAAACCGAGCTTGTAAGGGCTCACCCGAAAACTCTTTTCCGTACAAAACTTTGGCCGTGCCCCCCCCGATTACCCATGCCAAGGTTCCCAGAACAATCATCCACATGTGGTTGGGCATTTCAGCTACACGGGTAATGTCCTCCAAAAGTACCCCCACAATCGAATCGGGAAAAAGAGCATGATAACCGCCCACAACCGAAAGAAAGGCCAATACCAAAAGCGGCCCCGTCATCAAAACAGAACTTTCGGTTGCCTTCTTTGAAGAATTTGACCGTGCATCACCTTCGAAGGTCAGGAAGTACAAGCGAAACATGTAAAGGGATGTGAGAATGGCCCCAGCGTAGAGTAACACGAAGACAATCATGTTTGAATTGTAGGCACCCAAGAGGATGGCATCTTTACTGAAATAACCGGACAGAAAAGTCACCCCGGATATAGCCAGAACACCAACCAAGAAAGTCAGCCCGGTGAGAGGCATCTTCTTGCGAAGGCCTCCATAATTGAAAATATCCTGCTCATGGTGACAAGCATGGATTACCGAACCTGAGCCCAAAAACATCAAGGCTTTAAAAAACGCATGGGTCATGAGATGAAACAAAGCAATCCCCGGCATTCCCAGCCCAAAAGCAGCCGCCATGTATCCAAGTTGAGAAAGTGTGGAATAAGCGAGAATTTTCTTAATATCCCGCTGCCCAAGGGCACAAAAGCCAGCAAAAAGACCCATAGCAGCCCCGAGTGTCGCCAGTAAGCTTAAGGCATCTGCGGTGAACATGAAATCAATCCTGAAGAGTAAATAGATCCCAGCGGCCACCATCGTAGCCGCATGGATAAGGGCAGAAACAGGAGTGGGGCCTGCCATGGCATCAGGCAGCCATACATGTAAAGGAAACTGGGCAGACTTCCCGATAAACCCGCAAGCTAAAGCAAGGCACAAAGCAGTGGAAACCAAGCTTGGGTCAAACCCAACAAGGCTTTTGAGTTCCTGCAAGTTCACGGTTTGAAATGTCCAATAGGTAAGAACGATACCTATGAGAAAACCAAAATCCCCTACCCTATTGACAATGAAAGCTTTTTTGGAAGCTTGAGCTGCTTCATCCGTGGAAAAATAATGGGCGATTAGCAAATAAGAACTAAACCCCACAAGCTCCCAAAATACAAAGATCATGATCAGGTTATCCGCCAGGGTAATACCAAGCATGGAGAACATAAAAATTGAAAGCCCACCGAAGTATCTGGATTTGGCCTCATCGTCATGCATGTAGCCCAGGCTGAAGATATGGATCAGGAAGCCAATAAAGGAAACCACGAATAAAAGCAGCCGGGCGGCGCCATCAATTAGAAACCCAAATTTGAGTTCCCAATCCGCAAGCTTGAGCCATGTCATTTCCCAGGCAAATACTGAGTCCCCGGTTTGAAAAATGATGTAGAGGGAAAAAACTAAAATTCCTCCGGCAGTGGCCACCGATAAAAGAGAGGCAACATTCCCATTTTTACGCAGAAAAAGTAAGGTGACCAAAGACGATAACAAAGGAAGTAAGAGAACGCTGAGAATTACCGATTCCATGGGTTCAGTTATGCAGTAAGGTCGCATCTTCCGAGAAGATACTTTTCCGTTTTTTGTAAAGAGCCACCAGCAAAGCAAGCCCCACGGCGACCTCTGCCGCCGCCACAGTCATAATGAAAAACACAAAAAGACTCCCGTCCAAGTTAAGACCGACCCGGGAGAAGGTAACCAAGGCAATATTGACCCCATTGAGCATGAGTTCTAAAGACATCAACACAATCAAGAGATTGCGACGGATAATAACCCCAAGAAAGCCCACTCCAAAAAGTAAGAATGCAAGGATCAGGAAATACTGCGGTGTTATACTTTCCATCAATCAGCTGGGGTTTTGCTCACCCACATATTTTTTACTCAAAATGATGACCCCAACCATGGCTGCAAGGAGCAAAAAGCCGGCCACTTGGATGGGGAGCATGTATTTCGAAAAGAGACCAAAGCCAAAGCTTTTAACGCTGGTGGAGAAAACGAGACTCTCTCCTAACACCAAATTTTTCTCGTCCAAGGAGGGCCACACGGAGCAGCTACTGCAAGCAGGCCCTGAGTCGAGAACCAAAATTAAGGAAAGCACCATCAATATGCCGAAGCAAACAACCCCAGCCAGACCGGATAAGAGCTTCACTTTTGAACTTTTGGCACCCTCCGGCCCCACATCCAAAAGCATGATAATAAAGAGAAATAACACCATCACAGCCCCTGCGTACACTAAGACTTGCAAAATCGCTAAGAAGAAAGATTCCAAGAGCACAAATAAACCGGCCACACTAACCATGGAAACAATCATGAACATAGCGGCAGAAACGGGATGGCGAGAAAAAATCATTAAAACCCCACCACCTACAGCTAAAGTGGCAAAAACTAAAAATAGAAAATCAACTAGGTTCACAAATGATAGTTTGGTAGGACAAGCGAGATTAACGACTCGGAATATATAAGCCTTAAAGGTGGAAAAGTCTCAACACCAAAAAGCAAGATCAGTGAGAATTTCCCTCCTGCTCCGCTTTTTTCTTTTTATCCCACTTGTAATGTTTATCAGGCATGACTCCACCCAACTCATAAAGCTTTTCTTTATTGTTGATCATCTCCTCCCGGGAGTACCCGGAAGTGGAATATTCCTGTTGTAAGAAAATCGCCTCCTCGGGGCAAACTTCCTGACAATATCCGCAGTAGATGCAACGGAGCATATTGATTTCAAACTCCTTGGGTGCTTTTTCCACATGTTCCCGCTCCGCATCATCCTCCGGTACTTCACCGGGAGTGATCCGTATGGCCTTGGGTGGGCAAACAAACTCACACAGCTGGCAGGATACACACTTTTCCCGGTTGTTCGGGTCTTTTACCAAGGTGGGCACACCCCGGTAATTCTGGGGAATCACCGGCCTTTCTTCAGGGTACTGAAGAGTCACTTTTTTCTTAAACATGTTAGAAAAAGTGGTTTTCAAGCCAGTGGCTATCTGAGGCAAATAGGTGCGCTCAGATAAGGATAACGGTTTGCGTTCAAGAACGATTGTCTTTGCCATGGAATAAGTCCGATCAGGAAGCCGGTTGATCCAGCCAGGTTACTAAAATGATGTAAAACAAAAGATTTGCTAAAGCCAAAGGCAAAAGCTTGGTCCAGCCCAGGCTCATGACTTGATCATATCGGAAGCGAGGAAGGGTCCAGCGAATCCAGATGAAGAAGAAAATTAAGCCAACGGTTTTGGTTAGGAACCAAATGACTCCAATGATAGAACCAATCCAGTTACTGGGCCATGGGTCCGCAACCCAAGGTAAAAAATGCCAACCACCCAAGAAGATGGTCGTGAAAATAGCTGAACCGATGACGATATGAGCGTACTCTGCGACAAAGAAAATACCGAATTTAAAACTACCATACTCCGTGTGGAAACCGCCGACCAGGTCGGTTTCAGATTCCGGCATATCAAAAGGTAAACGATTGGTCTCCGCAAACAAAGCTATCATAAAGATGAGGGCAGAAACAGGCTGTACAAAAACAAGCCAAAGGGATTGGTCTTGGGAGTTTACAATGTCAACGAGACTAAGAGCGGCAACATCAATGCCAGGCTTGCTCACCCATAGAAATATGGGCAACAGGGAAAGCCCCATGGCGAGCTCATATGAAATCATCTGGGCCGAGGAGCGAATCCCACCGAGAAAGGGATATTTACTGTTCGAAGACCAACCAGCCAGCACAATGCCATAAACACCAAGGGAAGATACCGCCAAGATAAAAAGAATTCCCACTTCCAAGTCAGCAAGCATCAAAGGTATCCGCTCTCCTGTGTCGGTAAAAAACTCCCCAAAGGGTAAAACCGTCATGGTCGTCAACGCTGGGACCAGGGCAATGATCGGAGCGAGGTAATAATACAGCTTGTTTACATGGCCCGGGACAATTTCTTCCTTAAACAAAAACTTTAAGCCATCAGCCAAAGGTTGAAACATTCCGAGGCCTTTAAGAAAGGGCCCGATCAAAGGGATGTGCCCGACAAAGGGAAGAACCGTACGGTTTGGCCCCACACGACCCTGCATCCACGCACTCACTTTTCGTTCCGCGAGAACGGAATACCCGGCCATGGTCATCACCGCTCCGATCATCATCAGGGCAAAGATGACCTTCACCACCACGATTTGCCAAAGTTCTAAAGAGTTCCAAATTTCCATGGTACTATACTTCTACCTTATTCACTGGTTCAAAATGCAAAGCCTTCGCTTCAACAAAGGGAAGATCCTCCCATTTGGAACTATCAATAAGGACAGCGTCTTTGCGGACATCCTTGAGCGAAATACCTTTAAGTACAGAATTGCGAACACCACTCATTTTGTTCCAAATCGAATTTAGATCGGGAGCAATCTCCTCCTCTTCCGTAAGCTCACGGTGTAAACGGGATAAAATGGTTAAGTCGGGCAGAACACCAGCCGGTCCCGGCACGGCTTGGCGAAAGGATTGGGCGTAAAAGCCACGGTTCACAAAGGTTCCAGACTTTTCAAACGATGTAAGACCGGGTAAAACCACCGAAGCCCGGGAACTTGTGGAATTGGACTGGGTTCCGATAAAGACGATGGGGATACCGTCCAAATTAGCTGCGTCCACTTGAGATGCCTCTAAATCCTCATCCATCACAAGCAGTGCCTCCACTTGTTTTTTCCCCAGGGATTGGGATAATGGGAGTAAATGATCCTGAGGATATTTTTGGGTGAACCCTGAAATCAATGCACCGCGAAGGTTAGGGGTGCGATCTGCAGATAATAAAATACCATCATCCTCACCAAAGTGACCACGGATAAAATTTTTCGCCTTGGTCTTTTTAGAAATTAGGGTGAGTAAAAACTGTTCTTCGAGGCTGGATTTGCAGGAGCCGACCACAGCAATATTTTTGCCCTTCAGTAAACGCACCGCTTCCTGGATAGCTTGATCTGTAGTGCAGGTTTCCTGGTTAACCTTAGCTGAGAGGATTCTATTTTCAGCTTTAACCGACTTATAAAGCACCCGCCCACTATCAGGCATCCAACTATCATTAACCAAGTCATTCCTACGGGGGATAATCCTAAAAAGTTCACCTTCGCGACTGGATACCACGGTGTTACATCCAGCACTGCTTTCAGGGCAGATGCTATCTGTATCTTTGAGGAACCAAACCCTCATTTTAAAACGAAAGTCGGAACTCGTCAAAGCCCCAACCGGGCAAAGGTCCACCGTGTTAAGGGAATAATTGTTATCCAGTTCGCGCCCTGGGAAACAGGTAAGGGTTGAAAAACTACCACGGTCTACAAAGCCCAGCACATCATCTTTGGGCACCTCCTGACAAAAACGGATACAACGGGAACAAAGAATACAACGCTCATCATCCAATGTGACCCTCGGTCCCAGTCGGGTTCTCTTTGGTTTTACATTTTTGCGCTCAACAAATCGACTGTAACCACGGCCATAATCGGTGGCAAACTCTTGCAACCGGCACTCCCCTGCCTGGTCACATATGGGGCAGTCCAAGGGGTGGTTAACCAGGAGAAATTCCATGATACCTTCCCGGCAATCCAAAACTTTTTCAGATTCCGTTTTGACATGCATACCCGGCGATACATTGGTCGCACAACCAATCACCGGTTTGGGAACCCATCCAATCTTAGGGCTTCCATCTTCCTCTAAAATCGCCTCTCCGGTTTCGCGGTTTCTCATGGGAGTACCCATCTCGATCAGGCACATCCGGCAGTTTCCAGCCACACTCAGTTGCGGGTGATAACAATAATGTGGTATTTCCTTACCGTGAAGAGCGGCAGCATCCACAAGGTTTATGCCTTCTGGCACCTCCACTTCTTTACCGTCTAAAACAATCGGTATTCCTTTACTGTTCTTCTTGGAAATCATAATTAAATGAGCTGTAGAGAGGATTTTTTACGTTCCGGATTCTTGGCTTTATCCACAAAATGGTCACGGAATTTGGCAATAAAACTTTGGGTTGGCCAAGCCGCTGCTTCCCCAAACGCACAAATGGTGCGCCCTTCAATTTGATTGGCTACGGACAAAAGCAAATCGGCATCCTCTTCCCTGGCTCCCCCATCACACATACGCTGAGTGATCTTGCGCATCCACAAAGAACCTTCCCGGCATGGCGTGCACTGCCCGCATGACTCGTGGGCATAAAAGGCATTAATATTGGCCATCGCTTCGACCATATCAACGGTGTCATCCATCACAATAATTCCACCGGATCCAGACATGGTGCCTGCAGCCATAGGTCCATCAAAATCAAGAGGAATATCTTCTACCCCCCAGTCAAATTCAGTACCGTCCTTAAGTTTTCCCGAAAACCTTTCATCAGCCCGGAGTATTTTCGAGGAAGATCCCCCGGGGATTACTGCCTGTAGAGAGCGACCCGGAAGCAGCCCGCCGCACACATCATAAATCATCTCACCAAGGGTTAAGGCACCGCACTCAAATTCATAATAACCTGGGTTTTTAACCTGACCCGACACACACCATATTCGGGTACCGGTGTTGTTTGGTTTACCAATTTTCGAAAACGCTTCCCCTCCCATCTCCATGATGTGCTTCACATTGCAAAGGGTTTCCACATTGTTTACAATGGTCGGGCATTGATAAAGACCAAGAACAGCAGGAAAATAAGGAGGCTTAATCCGGGGATTTGGGCGTTTACCTTCAAGGGATTCAATCAGGCCAGTTTCTTCCCCACAGATGTAGGCTCCTGCTCCTCGATGGACCACGAGGTCACAGGAAAAATCACTGCCAAGAATATGATCGCCACAAAAGCCTTTGGCTTTGGCCTCGGCAATTGCAGTTTCCAAAATACGGGCCCCTTCGAAAAATTCGGCCCGGATGTATATAAAAGCCTGCTTGGCCTGAATGGCATAGGCCGCAATCATCATACCCTCAATTAACTGGTGAGGGTCTTTATGGATAATTTGTCGGTCTTTAAAGGTTCCCGGTTCGGATTCATCGGCATTGCAGATTAAATAAATGGGTTTTCCCGACTTCCTGTCTAAGAACTTCCATTTCATACCGGCAGGAAAACCAGCACCTCCCCGGCCACGAACCCCAGACTTCAGAACTTCCTCCCCGATCTCCTCCGGCTTCATTTTAAAAGATTTCTTGAGCATCGAATAACCTCCTTCACGGAGGTAGCAGCCAATCTTGTTGGAGTAGTGAGGATCATCCGCATTTTTAAGAATAATCCTTCTTTCTTTAGGCGTGTTTTTCTTGATCATTACTTGGAAGATTTGGATGAAGAGGTTGCTTTTTGCACAGGTTCCTCGACAAGGGCATTCTCGTAACTGATAAATTTTTTGGATTTCTCAAGCTTTCCGCTTGTCAAAAGGTCCGCCAATTCTTCGGCTTTATCAGAATCTATGTTTTCATAGGTTTCTTCATCGACCATAACCACGGGGCCCTCCCCGCAGTCGGCTAAGCATTCCATAAACTCGATGGAATATTCCCCGTCTTCCCGAACATGCCCTTCTTTGACTCCCAGTTTTTTCTCCAAGGCCTGACAGGTGGCGTAGGAACCACGAAGAGCACAAGGAAGGGTTCGGCAAACCCGGATGTGTTTCTTCCCCCAGGGCTTTTCTCGAAGCATGGGGTAAAAAGTAATCAGTTCCTGTATATTGATGGGCTGCAATTCTAATTTCTCCGCAATCCACTCACAGGCTTCCAAATCAATTGCACCCAGTTCATCCTGTACGAGGTGAATAATCATTAAAGCCGCACTGCGTTTTTCCGGATACTTAGGAATTAACGCATCGATTTTTTGTATGGTCTCTTCAGAAAGCTTCATGTTCAATTTATCTTATCGGTCACACTCGCCCATTACGAAGTCCAGGCTGCCAAGAATGACAGTAATATCAGAAAGAAGATGCCCGGGAGCCAGTTTGTCAAGAATGCTCAGGTTACAAAAGCTTGGGGCCCGAATTTTCAGGCGGTAAGGAACGCCGCCCCCCTTGGATACGATGTAAAAGCCAAGGGCACCCTTGGGGTTCTCAGCTTCAAAGTATACTTCACCTGAAGGCATTTGGGGGCCTTCGGTAACAATCATAAAGTTTTGGATTAGCTCCTCCATGCTGTTGAGAATTTTCTCTTTGGGTGGAGCGAATATTTTCTTGGCGTCCTCTGCGTACCACGCCCCGGAGGGAAAGTTTTTGATTACTTGATTGACGATCCGGATGCTTTGCCTGACCTCTTCAATCCTAACTAAATAACGGTCATAACAATCGCCACGCGTGCCGATAGGCACATCAAAATCGTACTGTTCATACCCGGAGTAAGGCTTGTCTTTTCGCAGGTCCAAATCAACACCAGATGCGCGGAGATTGGGCCCAGTCATGCCATAAGCCAAGGCATCTTCCTTGGATATCTCACCGATTCCCTCGGTTCGGTCGATAAAAATACGGTTTCGGGTCAGCAATTTCTCCACCTCGTCGATTGCTTTGGGTAGCTCGTCACAAAACTTAGACACTTTTTTCAGCCAGCCATCAGGGATATCCCGGGCAACGCCCCCGATCCGGGTGTAACTGGTGGTAAAACGGGCCCCGGTAAGCTCTTCAAAAAGGGTGTACAACTTTTCCCGTTCGGTGAAGGTATACATAAAAGGTGTCCAAGCCCCTGCATCCATACCGAACACACCCATACCAAGCAGGTGGCTGGAGATTCGGGCAAGCTCGCAAACCAGTACACGGATAGCTTGGCACCTTTCGGGGATTTCCAATTCCGCGAGCTTTTCCACTGAGATGGCGTAGGCCACATTATTTGCCAATGGAGACAGGTAATCCAGCCGGTCCGTGTAAGGGACAAACTGGTTGTAAGTCATATTTTCGGCAATTTTCTCATCTCCACGGTGCAAATAACCAAGCACAGGCTCACATTTTTCAATCATGTCACCATTGAGTTCCATGATTAAGCGCAGGACACCGTGAGTGGTTGGGTGAGAGGGGCCGACATTCAGGGCCATTCTTTCCTCGCCTTCCATTTGACTCACTCCAGCAGCCTGCCGGGCAGCCACATCACCGATTGAAATTTCTTTAGTTGTTGTGCTCATACAGGCTTTTCAGTTTCTTCGGTCCAACTCTCGTCTTTGGCCCGGGGCTCCGCATCGCTCATGGGTCCACTGCCAGGTGAAACAAAAGGTCCACCCATCATGGGAGCGGGTTCCACCGATGCATCCGTTGCTTCCACCACATCCGGAGCAGGCAGCGGGGTGTCTATACCTGCAAGAGGGAATTCCTTTCGCAGAGGATGATAGGGATATTCATCCCACATTAAGATACGTTTTAGGTTGGGGTGCCCGGAAAAGATTATCCCAAACATATCAAAAGCCTCACGCTCATGCCAGTCAGCTGCAGGGTAGATGGATGCAATCGAATCAACCTCCGGATTATCATTATCCAGGCAATCAATATGCACTCTCAGGTAATCATGATGCACCCGGGAATAAAAATGGGCAACCACCTCAAAACGGATATCGGCAGTATCGCCCTGGTCAATCGCAGTCAGATCAACCAGGAGATCAAATGTTTCCTCCTGGCAGAGATACTTTGCAAACGCAACCCAGTGGGCAGGCTTGCAGGAAAGAGTAAGGCAGTCAGTCTGGGATATTTCGGCTAGATAATCATGCTTATCAAGCAAGCCATCCGTAAAATCTTGATCAATCATGGAAAAATTATCCTGCAACCACAGGTGGTTTCTTTTTTAAGTTCTTAACCGAAGACTCATTTCCAATTTTGTCCTGCAACTTCATCATCGCATCCAGTAAAGCCTCTGGCCGTGGAGGGCATCCACTGACATAGACATCCACCGGGACAATGGTATCGACTCCCTGCATCACAGCATAAGACCTGTACATTCCACCGGTGGAAGCACAGGCCCCCATGGCAACCACCCATTTGGGATCTCCCATTTGGTCATAAATCCTGCGGACTACTTCAGCCATTTTGTAAGTTACGGTACCGGCCACGATCATACAATCGGACTGACGCGGTGAAAACCTCATAACCTCCATACCGAACCGGGAGATATCATAGCGAGAGGCAGCCGATGCCATCAATTCAATGGCACAACAGGCCAAGCCCATTGGCATGGGCCAAACCGAGTGTTTACGGATCCAGTTGATAACGGCGTCGGCTTTGGTCACAATGACATCACCCTCCACTTTACCGTTGTATGCGACTTCGTTGGCAATCATTGCAAATCTTTCTAACTAATCTGAATGGACAGGCAAACACCAAAAGACCTTCGAGCTTGAAAAAATTACTTTTTCAAAACCAGAGAATTTTATTTTTAATTTTGAGCGTTGACGATAAGCAGAAGCAAAGACATTAAAATGTAGCTTACTTTGCTAGCTGGAGAGGTGACAGAGTGGCCGATTGTGCAGCATTGGAAATGCTGTGTACCGCAAGGTACCGCGGGTTCGAATCCCGCCCTCTCCGCCACCTTTTGGAATTAGGTATTTCGAATGAAGACCTTGGCGTTATCTGAAAAAACAGCTTCAGGGAAATCCAAATGGGCAGGTGCGGATATCAATTCCTCCTGGCCACTTACCTTTGCCTTACCCGCAATTAATATCGCGGTCTGCCCATAGAGGTTTACATTTTCTCCATCGGTTGGGGCGGTGACATCCCCCTCATTCAACCATCGGCGTAAGCGCATTTGATCCCATCCATTGTAGGGGTCTTTCGTACCTAAAAGGTTTTCGGCAAATCTCATACCAGCTGTCTTCCACAGGCTACCGGAAAGTTCAGGGGATTCGGCCATAATCGCCTGCATCGACTCCGTGGTAAGCCACAAGGCAGTAACCGAGGAGTCGGCCACCACATTAGCGGTTCGGGGGATACCTCCCAATACGGCCATTTCTCCAATGACCGCACCACGGCCCATAATATCCACCACTAAATCCCCAATGGATACTTTCACACTGCCGCGGGTAATCACAATCATACCGTCTCCGTCATCTCCCTGCTTCATCACGGTGTCTCCGGAGTTGTAGGCACGGGGCTCGGAAGCGGTTACAATTTTTCCTATTAAGGCTTCCGGCATACCTTTAAGCCAGGTAACTTCCCGTAACACCTCTTCCGGCTCAGGAAGACGGAGTTCCAGGGAACTTTCCATGACCTCCTTCATTCTTTCTTCCACCGCCGTGATCATACGACTTGCTTCATCCGCCTCCAGCATCCCATCAGACTTAAGCTTCTTAATGGTGTTGCGCTCGTGATTGAGCACCGAACGGATGGCATCCTTGGTTTCGATACCCACCGTGGCTTCAGGATAGTTCTCGTGCATGTTGCGGATGTACTCCAATCCCCGAAGGCGGTTTTGACGAATCTCATCCTTGAGAAGGCGGGAAGCCTTACCCAGCTTATCCTGATCGCCGGAATCATCCAGCTCCTTGACCAGGGTATCCACCATCTTGGCCATATCCTGTTGGGCCACAACAAAGGCTTTGGCCGCATCGTAACTCACCGATATTTTGTCAGTAAAATGGCCCTTGATAAAAGGAACATCACGAATGGCTTCAGTGAGCTTACTTACCCCACAAACCTTATCCAAATAATCGCGGTCCGTCATGGGCACTTTTCCCTGAAGATCAAGAAATTCACTCAGGTTATTGTCTAGGGTGGCAACCGCACGAGCACTCAACAAGCCGGATCGAAACTGAGCCCAGTAGCTACTTCTCTCACGCTCAAGCAACCTTCTCCGGGTTTCCGCAAGGGTGTCCATCTCCGCCATTTCATCAGCCGTTAAGGGGTAGGCCACGGGATCGGGGAGATATTTCCGGACAAGGCCCCAATTGGCTCCACTTAAGAAACGGTCATCTTTAAGGAGTTCCATTTCATTTTCACAGCCCTCCGCGACATTTCCGGAGGCATTGGAAAACATTAGTTTTTTCACTGCGGGCAGTTTGGTAAGTCCTAAAGCATTGACCAAGGGTCCCACAGTTGTGGCATTGACCAGGAGGGTCAGGAGCACAATACCGGAAATAAGAAACAAAAACTGATCCCTAACCCGGGCAGAAATTCCAACCAGTGAAGCTTGGGCCATGGCACCCCTCCCCTCGCCCAGAATCATCACCACCTTATCACCACTCGCGATCTGTTCACGCAACGTGGCCGCTTCCTGGGATGTCTTATCACCGAGGCTCCTCACCGCCCGTTCCGAGCTTTGAGATATGCCCACTACTTTACCCTTGCTTACTTCCACTTCAGCATGGGCAATGGAAGTGCCCTGGTACAAATTGACATCTTTATTGGCTCCCAGGAGACTGGCCTGGCTTTTATCAACAACAAAGGCGGAGGTAGTGGCTGCCTCATAGCCAGAACCACCATCAGAGACGGTAAATTCATACCTAAATTGTTCGGTGTAAACCACCAGGGCAAGAGCCAACCCGATAGCACCACGAAGGGCACCCCACCAAACAACGACCGCGTCTTTGCCGGGAAGTCCGTATCCGG
This sequence comes from Opitutales bacterium, assembly GCA_965661905.1. Lineage (GTDB taxonomy): Bacteria > Verrucomicrobiota > Verrucomicrobiia > Opitutales > Seribacteraceae > Seribacter. The sequence continues at coordinate 2,884 of CBFIFQ010000020.1, read as the reverse complement.
CTTTTTTCATCAGCGGATAAAATGTACCCATATTGATCGCCCGGACCAGGTGGATGGCCACATAAACCAGACCAAGAATTACAAAATCCATGCCCGTAGGGTTTGCGTTTTGGGCAATCACCACCCCGACCACAATAAAGATGATAACATTGGCCACAAACGCGATCAATTCCCAGAATTCATGCATGAAATGCTCTACCTCCGGGCTTATCCGCGTCCGGCCGATACCTGCCATTACGATCCCCAAGGCAACCAGTCCCAAAACTCCGGAAACATGAAAGAAATGCTCGCAGATGAAAAAGACTGCGTAGGATGTAACCAACACCACCGTGATTTCAATCATCGGATCATTAAACACCTTTCGTACCCACAGAATCGCAATCAAGCCAAGAAGCACGCCGATCAATCCACCCGCTGCCCCAATTTGCCCAAAGCCAATGGCCGCAGACCCAAGGAAGCTACCAGTTCCGGTAAATGCCTCAGCCCCGGTGACCACTCCGATTAACAAGACAAAGGCAACGATTGCCGTACCATCATTAAGTAAAGACTCTCCCTCAATCAGGGTACCCAGTTTTTTACTGGCCCCCAATTCTTTGAGCAAAGCCACCACCGCCACCGGGTCGGTGGCACTCACCACCGCCCCAAACAACATAGATGCCAGCCATATAAAGGCCCCCGCTTCCGTATTCCATTCGGAAAGAACGCCTCCCTCGTCCCCAAAAAATTGGACCAAACCAAAAAAGGCAACTCCGGTCATCACCGTGGCGGTAACAATCCCGGGGCCGGCTAAATAAAAAGCATTCAGGAATGACTTTTTAAAAGTATGAACATCCAATGCAAAGCCGGCTTCGAAAATAAGAATGGGAAGAAACACATAAAGAATCAAGTGTCCATCGAGGTTACCTCCCCAGGTGATAGCACCGCTTAAGGTATCAATAAATTTCGCCCAAAGCCCAGTTGCATGCTCGGTGTGATCAGCTTCATGTCCATGACCACCGTGAGGACCATACGCACGGTTAAGTGCACCCATGGCCAACCCGATCAGAAGTAAGAGCACCGTGAATGGCAAAGGAATTTTCTGGAGGAAGTGCCGGGTCGCAGCACCAATGACCAGGGCAACAATCAAGAAGAATAATCCGTAGAGATAATCATGGCCACCTCCGGAGGCGAGAATCATCGGTGAAGTAATCATTAAATTCATAGCGGTGAAGTAAGTATATTTTTGATTAAACGACTATTTTCGTAACAAACGGCTTGGGAAAGGTCTGGGCGAAGCTACATTTTCAGGTTCAGGTGAGGATGGAACATCTTCGGGCTCAGCAAGGCTGGGAGGGTTCAAGACCATTCGTTTGGGAGAACGGCCCAGCAGTTCCACAAGCGGATCAGCCGATGGAATCGTGTAAGCACTTGTGTTGGAAAGAGAGCCCTCCGAAGATGCCTCCAACTGAATGGTTGTGTTCAGGTCAGGTTTATCTCCAGTGGGAAGCACTTCAAAGCTATCCGAGGATTTCGCATCCCCCACTTCCGCACGGTAGGTTACCCCGATGGATTCTGACTGGGCCAGGGCCACACTTTTGAGGGAACTATCGAAAGAAGAATTATTGGGAAAGCCCGACAACAGGTAGGAACTAGCAATCAGCTTCTGCAGGTTCACATTTACCTTTTCTCCAAAACCCCGTCCGCCGGGCATTATGAATACCAGCTCCCCGGGTAAAACTTCAAACGCCTCTTGGGATGAAAGGTCCACTGCATCAAGCCTACCGAGAACGGTGACCACCTTGAGTCCACCATTGGTCTCCACCTCGACCAAAAAACAACCGGCACCATTGAGCCGCACTTCAGCTTCCGGGCCGGATATTTTAAAGGAGTTATTAATTTTCCGGGAGCGGACCATGATGGAACCCTCACTTAATTCCAATCCCTCATCGATGGAAACAAACTTGGTATCGGCACCAAAACGAAACTGGTAGCCCGAGCAAAGAGTCTCTAAACCACTTCGGGGGCGTACAGATATGGTTTGCCCTATGGGTAGAAAACTCGCCTTGGTAAGCTTCACTGGCTTATCGTCCCCGGATTTCACGAGAGCACCCTCTCCCTGAGACAGCAAAAGCAAATGGGATGATTGCCCGAATACAGGAGAGCAATACATGATACTCGCTGAAAGCAGAATAAGTAACCTTCGCATACGAAACGATCAAAAACAAGGTTTGCGGGAAGGTCAAACCTTCAAAAGTAAAATTTTTACCAGGTTTTGTTTAATTCCAGACCGACTCAAATTGGAAGGATGAGCACGAAGAGAAAACTTGCTACAATCTTCCGAGGAGAATCAAAGCCAAAGTTAAAAGTCTCGATAGGTGGAACTTGAATAATCGTAGAAGATGAAACCATCACCGGATTGACCTCCGGTTACATAGATCCAATCCCCCCGATCATGAGACCACATGTAAGGCCAAATATTTTCACCGGTCCATAACCAATTCATTCCATCCTTCCAAAGCCATACCCCATCTCCATCATTAGGAGAGGTATAAAGCCACTGCAAGGAACGATGAAAAAGCCAGCCATGATCATAATATTTAAAACTCCCAAACCAGGATGATTCAGACCATCCCCCTTCCCTTTCCTTCACATCCCCCCACCAAAACATCGGAGGCTCAGGTATCTTGATCCTTTTGATTGCCCCCCTATTCATCCCCGCCTCATTGATGGCATAAGCCTGAATATATAATCGTTTCGGGAAAGGGCTTTCATCTAGGAGCCAGGAAAAATCATGTTCGGTATGGACCGGAAGCCTTACCGTTTCTGGTCCCATCGGGTCGATTCGTAATCGAGGGGAGAGGAAAAAGCCCACCTCTTCAACCTTGCCGCCTCCGTCATGCAACAC
>CBFIFQ010000019.1:0-31427 GCA_965661905.1 Opitutales bacterium | reverse complement strand
TGAGCTGAAAACCTTGTGCGTAGGAACATATTTTAGAGCAATACAAGGCATCTCTAACAGATTGAATCAAATCGGTTTTTGAAACATTTAGGTTTTCAAGGCTTGGACCGGAAAGTACACTTGATGCTATCTCTCTCTCTTCTTTTACTGCACTCAGACACCTTGCAAAAACCGCTTCTGAAACGGTTGGTGCCGGCACACCCATATCTAATGCATTTACGGAAGTCCATTTGCCAGTTCCTTTTTGTCCCGCTGTATCCAGCACTATATCAACAAAGGGTTTTTTCGTAGAGGGATCTTTTTGGCATAGTATATCACCCGTTATTTCAACTAAAAATGAATCCAGAATATCTGCATTCCATTGATTAAACACTTCACCTATCTCATGTGGTTTCATGTCTCCAATTGAGGACAATAAATGATAAGCTTCGCATATCATTTGCATGTCACCATATTCGATTCCGTTGTGAACCATTTTCACATAATGACCAGCACCATTGGCTCCAATATAAGCAGCGCAAGAGAATCCACCTGAAACGGGAGCACCTGGTTTGCCACCTTCGAGGGGTTTTCCTGTACTTTCATCAACTTTCGCAGAGATACTCGTCCAAATATCCTTTATCAAATTCCATGATTCGAGTGTGCCTCCTGGCATGAGTGAAGGTCCAAAGCGTGCACCTTCTTCCCCACCACTAACACCTGAGCCAACGAAATAAAAACCTTTTTGGTAAAGATTTTTTTCACGCCTTATGGTATCTGTCCATTTAGCATTACCTCCATCGATGATAACATCACCTTGGTCCAAATGTTGCAGTAAATTTTCAATAACTGCATCTGTTGCACCACCTGCCTGAACCATGATAATTATTTTTCGTGGTTTAGACAAGGATTGGATGAAATCTTTTAACTCTTGGTAGCCAACAACATTTTCATGCTCATTCTTTTGCAAGAATTGCTCGGTCTTACCAAAGGTGCGGTTAAATACAGAAATACGAAAGCCATGATCTGCAATATTAAGCGCTAAATTTTGACCCATTACCGCAAGTCCAATTAGTCCAATATCTGATGTGTTCATTATATTTTAAAGTAAAAGTTACTAATGGGGTAAACTTAGTAAATGTTTTACAATCAATTGTCCAACGAGAATTAGATAGGTGTAGCTACTTTAAGGTCTTCTTTAAAGAGAAAGTCATCTTCTTCATTTCTCGTTGTCTTCTTTTTAAAAATTTTCGTAGGGTTTGTGAGGCGAGGGTTAATGCCAAATTTTTTCATAAGCATTAGCATATCAGATGTACTTGTTCGAATCACTTTCGTTGCCATAGAACTACTAGCATTTGCAGCTGCTTGTGCATTAGTCTCGGAAGCCGCTTTAATAATAGATGACTTCGCACGAAGGTCTGTGTTATCTACATTTTCTGCCGATATTCCACTTCCAAGGCTGGCACCACTAAGAGAACCCTCGATCGCTCCTTGCTTAGTGGCTTGTTTGAAAATGAGCGCATCTGCAACAGGTGCATCGTTTTCGTCTCCTGCAGTAATAGCCCCATAAGTTGCTCCATAGGTAACAGCTTGTACGACAGAGGTTACGGAAATATCATTCGAAAAGTCTTTGGGATTTGCATTAGTTAAGGCAACAGTCTCGAAAACTGCACCAAAAGATGCCCCTACCGAGCTAGATCTTGCAATTTCAACATCAAAAGTCTCAGTTGAGTCTTGTCGTTTTAAGTCCACTTCACTGGTCCCGGAAATGCTTCCAGTGGTAGCACCTTGTGCAGCAAAGTTAATCAAAGCTAATTTATCCATGGGGTTTGGATAATAGAGAGACATTCCAACATTGCCAATCAAGGATCCCATTGCACTATGCTGAGAAATTGCGAGTAGGTCGTTTCTAGCTGTATCTGCAATATTTAAACTGTCGTCCTCATTAGTCGCTACAGAGAAGTCTTTTATTACCTTTTCTATTCTGGCAGTAGTAGAACCCAGCGCACTGCCTTCTGATGTAGATTTTGCTAATTGTTTCCTTTCATAACTTTCCCAACTTTCTGTGTAATCTGAAGATTTGTCGAAAACAGCTGCCAGTTGTGAACCAGTTGCTGCACCAAAAGCGGAGGATTCTGCGATTCTTTCCAGTTCCCAATTGGCCTTATCTAATTCCAAGGTTTGGTTGATTGCCGAATAAGCCAAATTTTCCGACAGCAGCTTGGCTGCATTGCCGGGTAATTCAAGGACATTGCTTTCTTCATCCCGAGCTAGGGTTGACACAGCGCCCAGGAGTATTCCATGGGAAACAACTTTAGTGATTTCATTAACGAAAAAGCTATGACTTTGGTCGGGATTTTTATTTTCAACTTGATCAACAAAGGATAAAGCCCCATCGATAGTGGATTTTGCTATTGATGAAGAAAAATCACCGAGAGTATCCTCATTGATTAGTGGTGAAGAAAAAAGAGCGGATGAAATTCCGAATGAAACAGAGTTGATAATTTCAGTTTTACTAGGATCAAACTTCATAAATTGATCTTCACCATCAAACTTCATGACAACATTGGGATCATTGTAGCTAACAATAGGATTAATACCGGGATAAATGCCAACATTGGGCATATTCGGATTAGTCGATTCGTAAAAAGCCATGGTAGACTCTATGATAGCCTTGGAAAGGATTTCCACCTGCGTTGTAGAAGGGATATCGTCAGTATATGGAATGGTTGATATTATTGCTTGTGATAACATCGCTCCCCAAGAAATGCCCCCGCCTCCCCAATTGATAATCTTTTCGGGTATTATTTGATTGAAAACGATTTCCGGGATTTCTTTTATTACATTTTCTTCAGAAGACGTTTCAGCAAAAGCACTCATTATGGAAGTTAATCCAGAAAGGAATTCTTGGTTGGAAAGTGAGAAATCAAGTTTTTTGTCAGATAAATAATCCACTGCATGAGAAAATGCTTCAATGGACTGATCGGCAGGGATATTACCAAAAGTTTCAACCATACTCTGTTTTAAAGCTTGGCTTTGTTGAGGAATGTCAATCAGTTCCTCATAAATCGAATCCTCAATTTCGGAAGTATCAGCTTCTGATAACCTTCTTTGGGAGGGCAAATCCTTGCTAGTTTTCAGTGAATTAATGTTAACGAGAATAGCACTTTCAACTAACGAGGAATTAAGTGATTTTCCAAGCAAACAAAGAGAACTGCAAAATACAATAACTGTAAAATTTACTGAAACGAATACAAAATAGGGCACAGCTATAAAGTGAAAGTAACAGTTAGATTATGGCAATAGAATTTTAATGAAAATTTTTATTTAAACTTAAGTTAGTGTATCGAGTCGATAATCCGAGTAGTAAAGAAAATGAAATCAAGCAAGCAGGGGATCTAGTGGGGAAATCAAAACAGCAATACAAAAGAAAGCATAATCCCCCGATTGAAATAATCTGAGCAAAAATTGACCTTGAAAAAGACAGGTTCCTGCAAATGAGTAAAATTGCAGGTAATAATAACAAGACTATCCCTACCCAACCAAATTCGGTAACCCATTCAAGGATGTCACTATGTCCATACCCAAGTAGGGGGATATAGGGGGTATGAGCATTGGCTAGTCCGATTGCTCTTTCATCTCTTACAACCTTAGACTGAAAGAGAGGATTAATGGTTCCATAAGAATCGTAACCGTATCCCCAAAATGTTTTTTTGGAAATTTGGTGAATTAGATCTTTCCAGAGAAGAATCCTGAGTGGAGCTTTTTCATTTTGGATTTGAGAAATGCTATTAGAAAGCATTTCTTGAGTCGTATCCTTGTTTAGGAGGAACCCTCCAAAACTAGAAAGGCATAAGAATAGTAAACCGAATGCAAAGTGTTTTGTTTTGAAATGCAAAACCTTTCTTTTGGAAATAATCAATGCCAGTACTGTAAACAAACTCAATAATATCAATACGCCGGATCTTGATCCGGAATGAGGTATAGATATAATTAAAATTAGCATGCCTAGTAGGTATAAGAGAGTTGATCTATGGATATGCCTCAGAAAATGGTATTTAGAAATTTTCCTTACACACAAAGCGATTAGGCAAGATAACATGAGGATTGCATATGCACTCCAATGATTTTTGTAAGTAAAACTTGCGTAAAAATACCTAGGTTCCGGTGTGTCCCATATACCAAAAATTTCCTTCAAATTATCAGCTGGCTCATAATTGAGTTTCTGAACAATGCCAACAATTGCGAGTATAACTGCAGAAGCCGCTATATAAATTACAAATCTTCTTATAAGGTGCTTTTTTTTAATAAAGTAGTAAGCTAGAAAGCCTATAGCTAGCTGAGATATAAAGAAGAAAAAATTAATCCAAGTATCATAATTTACCAATGGATTTGTTGGTAGATATGGAGATGGTTTACGATCTAAAATGTCGATTATTTTTTTAAGAAGTTTGCCTGCAGGGTCCACAGAACCAAAATTATCAGTGTAGCGATTATTAAAGTCTAAAAAAATCGTTATAGCTCGGTCAGGAGCATCATGGATAAATGGGAGTATTTTTTTAATTTCCCTTGAGAGCATGATTGATTTTGAAAGGTCACTTTCACTTGCAAAATATTTGCCTATCCCAGCTGTCTTTAATGTCTGATTGTTTATCTCATTAAATATTGTGTTTCTGGAGGATGTAAAAAAAATAGCCAACAAAATTCCTATTATGAAAACGGGAGAGGGAGATTCTTTTGCCTTTAGTTTTCTCAGCTTCGATATGACATAGCAGATAAATAAAACTGTTAGACCTGCAAGCCAAGTTACCTGTACCGATTGAAGACCAAGGCCAGCCCTAAACCAAACAATTGTTATAGACAAAAAAAGGAGTAACTTGTGAGAAAAATTCAACATTCAATCCAAAGCATGCAAACGATGTTATTGACAAGTATTAATTCGTTAAATTCAATCAATTTTCAAAGTGAAGATTATTACCTCAACATCCTTTCTGTTTTTGTGTTTTTGTTTCCATCCATTCAAATTAGTTGCAGAGTGGGATAACCCCTTGCTCGGACAGATAAGGACTTCAGTTTCAGCTTCTGCAACTTATGATTCGAGAGTGTTCGGTATACCCAGCTCTTATTATAATAAACTTAAAACGGATCCTTCTAGTAACAATGCTGGCGTTCCCGTTAATGAGCTGAAAAGCGAAGACGATTTCATCTTGAAGTTTTCTCCCGCTGTTCATTTAGCTAAAAAAGTGAGCCTCCTCAAATTTTCTGGTTCAGCAGGTGTGGAGATTGCTCAATACATAAAAAATGATGACAAAAGCTATGTTGTGCCAGTTACGACATTTAGCATTGACTTTGACGAGACCCTTTCGAAAAACAAGCGAATTTCTAATAACGCTAAAATCCGTTTTGAAGCAGTTTTTGATTTGGGACAAAAAGTCTCCGCAAGTGTTCTAGAGCAAGACCTTACTTCCTACACCTATTTCACTGCTGGAATGAATGTTCGTTATAATCATAGCCCTAAGTTTGGAGTTGGTGGTGGAACGAATTACAGCATTCAGCAGTACCAGAGCGGTTCAACAGGGCCTCGTCCATATCAAGATTTTTCAACGTTGCCCCTTAACTTCCGAGCCTTTTACATTTATTCTGAAAAACTTGATATTTACACCAATTATACCTTTTCAAGGTCGAAAAGTAAGGGAAGCCAGCCAAACTTAATTGACAGTAAATCTCATTCTATTTCGTTTGGAGCAAATGGTGAATATTCGACTAAGCTTTCAGGAGATGCAAGCATTGGATATTCTTTAGTTACTTATGATCAAAACGGAAACCCAGATAAAGATAACCTTACTGTTGGTCTTGGTTTGTCGTACAAATACAACTCCAAAACATCATCTAACCTTTCGCTTAATCGCAGCTTTTCTCCATCTGCACAGGGATTTTCTTCCTTCACTACTTCCGCCCGTGCCGGTTTAACCCATCGGTTTGTTGAGAGTGTTTCTGGAACTGCCTATTTAAGTGCAAGCACAGTCGATTATTTTTACCCTGCAAGCATTCCACAAGATGTTAATGTAGAATCAAGCTCTATGAATACATACGGGTTGGGATTTTCAATCTCCAAAAATATTAATAAATTCTTTAGTGCTAGCGGAAGTTACGACTACAGCATTATTGACAGAAATTCTGATTCCTACGGGAGACACATCATTCAAGCTCTTATTACCGGTAGATTCTAAAATGTTTCTTAGAAGTTTCTCATTTATATTTTTAGTAATTACAACTTATAATACCCCATTTTTAAGAGGGCAAAATTCCTACAGCAATGACCCCTCTGTTTTACGAGATCCAACAGGATATAAAATACGCCCTAGTGATTTAATACGAATTACTGTTCAAGGGGAACCAGAATGTTCTGCAGAAGTGCAGGTAAACAATCAGGGGATGATTAGACTTGCTTACATTGGAGAGCTTAAAGTCAATGGGCTAAATATTAAGTCGGTGGAATCATTGATTGTTCGTAAGTATCAAAATGAACTTATTTTTCGAAACCCAAGGGTTAATGTTTTTATAACAAAATATTCCGAGAGGGTAGTTTTTTTGAATGGTTCAGTAAGAAGGCAGGGTCCTTACACTTTTCCGCCAGAGGTTGAAGCAATGAATATTGTGGAGGTGATATCAAGAGCAGGTGGCTTTTCAGATATTGCTCGAAAAAACAAGGTATATGTGACACGAACTATTTATGACTCGAGTGGTAATGCCCAAAAAACAGAAACTTACACAGTTGATGTTGAAGCTTTGAGCAAAGGCCTAGTTAAGTTTGGTACCAAAAAAAGATTTTGGATATATCCAGGAGACAGAATTCAAGTGCCTGAGCGACTTATATAATGGACGACAACTTGGAAGGAAGTAACTATGAAAATAGTGTTAAGTCAAAAAGTAAAATCCGAGGTCTGGCTGATTTTATACTTATCATCAGGGATCGTTGGCTCCTTGCCATTACTTTAGCTTTACCTATTGCTCTTGGTTATGTGTACAAGGAGCTTCAAGTCCCAGAGTACTATAACTCTACAGCAACTTTTCGGCTAATTCCCCCTCCCTCCTTATTAAATTTACAGAAAGTCGAAAGAGACAACCAGGTACAAACTCTTATAACTCGTCACCTTGACGGCTTAAATAGTCAGGAATTAAGAGTTAATGTCACCCAAAAGATATCCGAAAACCCAGAGCATAAATCAATCTTGCTTGCTCCATTTCTCCAAGATGGTATCCCCATTGGAGTAGCTAGCCTAATAAATTATTCTGTAAATATCTCACCACCCAGTGCAGGAAATCCTAGAATTACAATCATCGCAAATTCTAGAAGTGGAAGGGGTGCTCAAATCATTGCAGATACTGTACAAAATGAATATGAAAAGCTGCATAAAAGTAGAAAAAGTCAAAAAGTTGAATCAGCTCGTAATTTGCTCGAACTCTTACTTGAAAACAGGCAAGGCGAAGAAAAACGGATCGCACAATCAATATCCACTTTTAAAAGAAATAACAACATTCCTTACTTAGAAGATGCCAAGCAAAGTATTTTCGGTCGTAAAAGTCAGTACCAAAGTGAGATAACAAAAGCTCAGCTTGAGCAAATTAAAATAACAACGTTGCTTAAACAGATTCTCAATATTCGTGTAAATATTGGTGTACAAAATGACTCATTGAAATCTCAGGATATTGAATCTGAAATAGCTATCATTAAAGAATTTTTTGAAATTGATGCGATTGAATCTTATGGAAATGTTCCTTCTCTGCGAAAGAGTCTTTATGATTTAGAAAAAAAGAGAAGGGATTACCAAGAAATTGATCCTGGCTATTTAGAGCGTCACCCTAAAATGCTTGCCAATGCTCGACAAGTTAAGGATGTGAAAAAAGCACTCGCCAAAGAAGTACAATCTGCCATTGACGACTTTAGAGATAAATTAGTTGAACTTCAACATCAAGAAAATGAATTTACCAAAGCAATGCAAGTCATGCAGGTACAATCTGCTGAACTTAGCGATATCGAAGATAAATTAGAGGATTACAAAAGAGAGCTTACGATTGTCAGGGCTAGTACTCAGCAAATTCATAAAAGATTAAATGATGTGAAAATTGAGCAGTCCTTGCCTTCAGAACAAGATGACCCTCTTCATCGCGAGAATTTTGCAACCTTGGCAACTAATCCATATACACCAGATAAAATAGGGATTAGAAAAAATGGTATTATCATTTTTTTTGCTGTATTTATAGCAATACCAATCCTGCTTGAATTTATTGATAATAGAGTCAAATCTCCCTGGGATATTGATGTTTTTATAGGTAAAGATTTAATCGGTGGTATACCTCAAATCTCACAGGTAGAGGAAACAAAGCGCCCTCTCATTGTTGGAAATGACTTAGACGATGGATTAACTGAATCATTTCGGAGTATGTACAGTCGTATTCAAATGAATTCTCACGCGGATTATCCGAAAATAATTTTAGTAACTTCTGCCATACCAAGCGAAGGGAAAAGTCTTATCTCAGCAAACTTAGCTTATAGTTGTGCAAATCATGGAAGAAAGACAATTTTGATTGATTTCGATTTAAGAAGACCCGGTCTTCATAAGTTTTGTGGAATAGAGAACGATAGGGGATTAGTAACTCTCATTAATGAGGCAAAAAATGGAAATGACCACTTGGCAGAGTTTACACAAAAAGCATTACATCCAATACATGATAATTTATCATTGCTTCCTTCTGGTGGTAAAACACGTGCAGCCACTGAAATGCTCGAGAGTAAAGAATTTGAAATCGTTATTAATCATGTACGAACCCTTGCAGATGTCATTATAATCGATAGTCCACCTATTGGCCTTTTCCCCGACTCTTTAGCAATTGCTAGAAAAGCGGAGGAAGTTTTATTTGTGACTAGATATGGTAAAGTTTCTAGGAAAGTAGCTAAGAATTTGATTGAAAATATTGAAGAAACTGGTGCCAATGTATTAGGAGTTGTCCTAAACGATTTGCCTCAAAAGAAAACTCCAGGCTATTACTATTCTGGTTATTACGGTTATGGATATTTCCGATACAAGTACTACAACAAATACTATGGTGCGGATAAAGAAAGCACCTAACTTGGTTACACTAAAAATTTAATCTTAATTGGTATTGATGTTTCAAGAGTATAAAGTTTTTGTTCTTGGTCCTGAAGGGCTTAGGGTAAAGGGTGATGATAACTCAAGCGTTATTGCTAAGCAGTTGTCGCAGCAATTGAATACCCATGCTGAAAATGGATGGAGCTTATCAAAATTGGTCCCAACTATGACTAGTCAAGGATCTGTTGTGAAATTAATCGTTACATTAACCAGAGACAAAAAGACTAAAGCCAAGAAATAGAAACAATTCTTATGTCATTGGCGACCACCTCAATATAAGGCTTCGTTTTCGAGCACAGTTTATACTCGTACGATTCGAAACCAAATTGATAAGCAACAATATCTTTCCAGTAAAATTTAACTGTTACCCATACTGTGTCACCTTCGTTCCTTTTAGCAATTACTTGCCCAGCTGTACCAACAAGGTGATTAAAGCTAGGAATTTCCAATCCTGGGTGAATTGAATTTCTTAAATCACGATTTAATTCACTGAGGTTTTCTTTAGCAGTGTTTTCCTCGAAAAATTTAGAAACTTCTCTCTGTTCAATTATTTTATTAACTTCATTTTCAAATTGTTGATTTGGGTCCCATGTTTTGTTCTGACAACTTTGTAGTTGTAAAAAACAAAGTGATAACGAAATGAAATAAAAACCATGCCAAGCATAGAATGCTTGGCACTGTTCATGCTTATTATTTTTAAATGTCGACATGATTTACCCTCAAAGACTTGAAAGTTTAAATGCTAGTATAGTTGCTAAGCTAGATTTGCCTACTCCAAAATCAGAAAATTTTTCTTTTAGGCTTACTAGACTACCTTTCTCGGGTTTGGAGACAACGATTGACCTCGTTGATTACAGGAGCAGGGTTATGTTGAAAGTTTCCCGTGTCTTAACGCCGTTGAGACAAATTTTGAATTCGGATCAGCAAGTTAAGCCTCAAGTTGAGATTTCAAGTGGATACATTGACAGGAATGAATATTTACTTTCTGAATTAAAAAGATTGAATGAGTCAATAATTTATAATGACTTAGAGGATTCTAAACAATCTTCCCATTTCTTCATGTTTTATACTGATTCATATTCATGTACTGTATCAGCTATTTCTAATCCGCATGAGAAAAAATGGGCTGAATTGTGGCAACGAATTATTAATCGATCCTATGGTTTGGAGCATCAAGTGGCACGGAGACATTTGAGGACTTGCAATTTGCTGCATAAATAGGTTACTTAACCCTATCAGACACAAAGCTAAAAAACTGTCCTTTACCAAACTTCTTCCCAATATCTTTACAACAATAGGTCTCTGTACTGGTCTCACAGGTGTTAGGTTTGCTTTAGATTCAGATTGGCAGAACGCTGTATTGTGCGTACTAGTTGCCGCATGCTTTGATATGATAGACGGTTTGTCCGCAAGACTATTGCGTGCCTTTTCTCGTTTTGGAGCAGAACTAGACAGTCTTGCCGACGCCATAAGTTTTGGTGTTGCTCCTTCCATTATATCATTTCTATGGATCAAAAGCTCATTCCCTGTTGTCGATAATAGCGAAATCTTAGGTTGGTTTTGGATTCCCTTTCTCTTTTACACCATGTGCTGCGCTTTTAGATTAGCTCGTTTCAATGTCATGGCTCAGGAAAAACAAAACGACACTGTTCTAAAAAGAGGATATTTCACTGGTGTTCCATCTCCTGCTGGAGCAGCATTAGTCTTATTACCATTGACCCTCAGTTTTATTTGTGAACGCTTGGCATTAGATTTTGAGATCCTTGATTACCCTTATCTACTTTTGTTGTGGGTAACCCTTATCTCAATACTTCTTGTTTCACAGATTCCAACTTTTTCGTTTCGAAATATTCGCCTAAGTGTTTCCTCAAGAAAAGCACTTTTTGTGCTGATTGCGGTATGCTTATTTGTGGCAATATTTATTAAAGAAATGTGGTTAAGTCTTTTCATAATGGGAATTCTGTATCTTTTGACTCTGCCAATTTCTTTTGTTATGCATCAAAAGGATATTGTGAAATTAGACAGTAAATCTTTAAGAACTAGTAAGGAATAGTTTAAGTTCAGCTAATCAGCTATTTTTTTATGCTTTAGATAATTCTGTATCTGACCAAGTTCCTTATAGATTAGAGAAAGCTGTATGTGTGCACCTGTGTGTGTCCAGTCATTTTGAACGCATTTCAAGAAGTATGTTAGTGCCTCTTTGACACATTTTTTCTTATGAACTTTACCCATCTCATAAAGTGCGTCGCTGTTCTGACTATTTATATTTAATGATTTTTGCAGGTAATATAATTCATGAGAATTATTAAAATGATGAAGACTTAAGCAAATATCAGACATGTAAGTTTTAGCCTTAATCTTCTGAAATAAAATCTTTTTTGCTTCTCTGTATCGATTTTTTTTTAAGTGCAAATCGTATAAGTCATTATTTCTATCTTGCTCAATCTCGTATAAATCATAGGCAAGTGTAAGATACTTTTTGGCATCTGAATTTTTGTTTACTTTTAGAAGACAATCAGCTTTTAGTTTATTCAGGAAAAATGAATCTTTTCTGGATAATTTTATTTTATTAAAATACTTAAATGATATACCAAATTTTTGTTTCTTAAAGAAGCACTTTCCCAATAGGAATAAATCTTTATTTGATTCAGATTTTTCTCCTAATATCTGAATAGCTTTATTAAAATTTTTATTTTTGTAGTTAACCCATGAAACATAGTATTTGAGGGTGCAATTTTTATGCTTTTTATTAAGTATTTGGTCTAGTTCATGAAGAATATTTTCGATGGTTTTATAGTAAGGTGTATTTTGTAAGTTTATTTGATATTCTAGTAGTATTTCGTATTTTAAAATGACTGGTTTTTCATGGTAATTTAACAGTAAAATACTAGTGTCAATTAAATAAAAAATTCTTTGAAATTCGGATTCAGGATCTAATAATTTTGCGAGTTCGTAGTAATGCCATCCATTTTTAGAGTCCTTCTCAACAAGCAAGTTGAGATAGTTCAGGATATTATTTGTATTTCCATGATAAAGCTCTATTTCATATGCTAACGAAAGGTGGTCTATTGATGGATTCAAATCAACACACCTAGCTATAGATTCCGCAGCTGCTGGGTATTCTTTTTTTTTAAAGGCTATCTGTGCCTTGATAAAAAAAATAAAATCACTCTCTTTATGATTTTTAAAATTATCAAGTAAAGTCTCTACTCTTAAATAATCATTCCTATTAAGGTAAAATTTACTAGCTAACCTTATAATATCTGCATTCTGAGGATCACCTGAAAGAGCACATTCTAAATGGTATGTGATTTTTTGATCAAGCACAGTGACCCGATTTACAAGTTGTTATTTTGAGAGTGAGATTGGCCTTCTCTCTTGATAAGCAAAAGTGCAATTTCATAGTGAGCTTTTGCGAAGTCATTTTCAATTTCAATGCATTTTTTAAAACTCTCTAGCGATTGAGAGTATTTCTGCTGGAGATTTTGAAGTTTTCCAATTTTGTAATGTGCTTTGTGAAATCTAGGGTTAACTTTGACAGCTTGCTTAAGATGCTTCTCAGCAAGTGCTAAATTTGGCTCTTTAACCAGGGTGCCATCATTCTTTAGTTTTTCTCCACTTATCAATAAGGACGCAAAGTGATAGTGGCATTCCTCCATTTGTGGGTCGATCTCAAGTGCAGTCTCGTAATTTCGAAACGCTTGATCGTATTCAGAGGGATTTTTAAGGGATTTAGCGAGGTGATAGTACGCCTTGGCAAAATTTTGGTCTATATCTGTTGTCTTTTGGAAATGAATTTTTGCTTCATTTATTTCATCTGATTTTAAGCAGTGGTGCCCCAATTCGTAGTAAGCGTTTGCATATTCAGGGTCAATTTCTAGGGATTTATAGAAATGTTTTTTTGCTTGTGAAGAATCTCCATTTTCACTGTTTATTTTTGCTAAGTAGTAGTGAGCCTCAGCATTCTCGTCTAGATGGTTTATTGAGTTACTAAAAAACTCTTTGGCTTTTTCAAAAAAACCTTGGTGGAAGTAAATTTTTCCTAATTCAAAGTATGATGTTGGGTTTTTCTCCTCGTTTTGGATTGAAAACTGAAAGTTTTTTTCTGCATTTTTAGTATCCCCAACTTTAAGGAATACTTTGCCTAATAGAAATTGAGCTTTCCAGTATTTTGGGTATAATTTAACCGCCTTATTGAGGTTCTTTTTTGCTTGATTGAAATTATCATTTCTAAAGTCAATTTTAGCTAAATTATATAAAGATTTGTGGTGATTAGGATCATACTTTATGACTTTATTTAGGTGTCTTTTGGCTTCAGGTATGTTCGTACTGTCAATAATTGTACCTTCTTTATCAGTTGCAATACCCCCAGATAAAAGTTTGGCCATATAGTAATGAGCATCTACAAAACTGTCATCAATATCGATGGCCGTTTCGTAGTTCTTGCGGGCTGATTCGAAATCGTCGGGGTGTGTTAATAACTTTGCTTTGTGAAAGTATGCTTTGGCATAATTCTGATCTATTTCCGTAACCTTATCAAAGTTATTTTTGGCTTCTTCTATGTCATGAAGCTTGGTGAGCAATATTGCATAATTAAAGTAGGCATCTGCATAGTTAGGGTTAATTTCTAGTGAATTCAAGAAATGGGCTCTTGATTCTTCCAGTTCATCAGAATTCATTAAGATAATTGCAAGTTCACATTCAGCTTCCGCAAAACTTTTGTTTATTGAGACAGCTTTTTTGAACAATTTTAGTGCGTCATTTTTATTTCCTTCCAGTTTCTCGAGTAGCCCAAGTTCGAAATATGCTTCTGAGAAATCTGGGTTTATCTTTATTGCTTTCTCCAAATGGTTTCTTGGATTCATGTTAACTACCAGCTATTTTGTTTTCATTACCCAAACGCCAGACCATTCTCCTTTGGGGGGATTTTTCTTCATGTAATCACACCGCTCTAAATACATCTGTGCAGCTTTGTCATTTGGATTTATTTTTTGCACATTTTTAAATGACTTGATCGCTTGATCCCATTTGCCGTTGGTCCATGATCTGTACCCTTCATTAAAAACGCCTAATGCATCTGCAAGATTGGGGTAGGATTGTTCTGTATGGAAATCCAGAACCTCATATACACCAACTGGAACAGTTTTTCCTTTTACTATCATATAGTCTACCTGCCTGGTCCTGTATGTTGCTTTTACTGCCTTTTGCGTAAATTCACTGATTAAAATATGGGCACCATATTGTTTGCATGCACTTTCAATTCTTGCAGCGAGGTTTACTCCATCACCAATTACTGTATAGTCCATTCGCTTGGGAGAACCTATGTTTCCTGAGACAATAGAATCAGTGTTTATGCCCATACCATGGTCAATTGGCATTTTCCCTTCAGTTGCTCTTTTATCATTAAACAAATTCAAATCGGTCATCATCCTAATGGCTGCTCTAACTGCACGATCAGGATCATCATCATGAGCGACTGGAGTCCCAAATATACACATCATGGCATCACCAATAAACTTATCCAACATGCCCCCTTCGTCAGTAATGCAATCAACCATGATTGTGAAATATTCATTCAACAGCTTAACAGTTCCCTGTGCCCCAAGTTCTTCGGTAATAGTGGTAAAGCTTCTGACATCTGAGAAGAGGACTGTGCCTACACTTTGTTTTCCGCCCATAATGTCATTACCATCTCCGCCCATCATCAGCTGATCAGCTAGTTCCGGGTCCATGTACCTAGACATGGTCGATTTCATTCTCTTTTCGGAGCTAATATCTTCAATCATAAGCATTACCCCAAGATTTTCTTTTTTTTGCCCAACTAGTGGCATTAAAGATATATTCACGGAAAGAGTTTCACCTTCAATTTTGATTTCAGTGTCTAGGAAGTCCTCTTGTTCTTTAACTGAGTCTAGCTTTTGTAGTAACCAAGAGTTTTCATCTGTAAGAATGTCGGATGCTTTTTTCCCTATTACCTCGCTCAAAAGGGGGGACTGAAGGATTCGCAATCCTGCTGAGTTACAGGTTTTAATTACTCCAGTTTCGTCTAAGGTAAGGACAGCATCGTGCATGCTAGACAAAATACTTTCAGAGTAATTTTTTTGATTTTGAACATCGTCGAACAATTTAGCATTTTCAATTCCCATTGAAATTTGTGAGGTAAAAGCTGCTAGTCTTTTCTCATCCTCTGCGTTGAAGGAGCCACCCCTTTTATTCAGCACTTGGCTGACACCAATCGTTTTACCCTCTTTGTTGAAAACAGGCATGCACAAAATGGATCTTGTAAAAAAGCCAGTTTGTTTGTCGAAGCTCGGATTGAATCTTAAGTCGGCATATGCATGTGGGATATTTACTGGTTTTCCAGATGTAAAAACTGTACCAGCTATCCCAAGGTGATTAGGGAACCTTATAACTGATTTTTCATCGAGTCCTTCTCCTACCTCCGTGTACAATTCATTCGTTTTTTCATCATTTATAAAGAGGGTAGCCCTTTCACAATCTAGCATTGTCGAAATTGTGGTAATAATTTTTTGTAGGAGGGGCGTAAGTTCCAACTCAGAAGAAACTTGGGATACTACATCCAAAAACTCGAGTTCTTGCTTTCTGGCTGCTTCAATTTGTTCAACAATTATATTTCCTTGGATTGCAATAGCTGCTTGTTCCGTCATTGCTTCAAGCAGATCAAGGTCTTCTTGTTCAAACTGACCATCTATCTTATTTAGTATTTGAGATACGCCGATCTCTTCTCCTGACACCGTTCGTAAAGGTGCACAGAGAATACTTTTCGTTCTGAACCCCGTTCTTACATCAACAGCCTTGTTGAATCTTTCGTCTTTGTAAGCATCATGAATGATAACACCCTCATTTTGAGTGAAAACCCATCCAGCCACTCCCTTTGTATTTAAAATTCTGATTTCACGCCTAAAGTTACCTTGGGCAATGCGAGAGTATAATTCACCAGTTGAGGCGTCATTCAGAAAAATGGTTCCTCTTTCTGCCCCAATTGTAGTTGTGGTAATCTTGACTAAAACTTCAAGTGCTTCATCTAAAGATTTCGTTTTTGCAAGGTCGTTGGTAACTTGCAGGAGCATTTCAGAAAACCTTGAAGTTCTTTTAGATTTACTATCTTTTTTTTCTACCATATTATTTTTCAAGTTTAGATCTTAATTCAATTATAGTCGACTGTAACTGCAGCATTTC
Source organism: Opitutales bacterium (assembly GCA_965661905.1). Lineage (GTDB taxonomy): Bacteria > Verrucomicrobiota > Verrucomicrobiia > Opitutales > Seribacteraceae > Seribacter. Next base: position 15,096 of record CBFIFQ010000019.1, on the reverse strand, counting down.
CGATTCTTTTTTTAGCAAATCTTCCTGTTTTGCCTGTTCAAAGCTAATTTTGTTTCGTTCTAATTCATCTCGAAGAGTAGAGACCATTCTTTTGTAATGCTTAATTTCATTTTGTGTTGAGGTAATTACTTGTTGAACGGCTTCCTGTTTTTTTATTTCTTCACCTTCTAAATCTAAACGAAGTTGAGATAAGTTTTCTTGTAAAAGTTTAATTTCATTTTCATTTTCACATGAAGATTTTTGGATTGCTTCATCGCTTGCCACTTTTACTTTTTCAAGCTCATTTCTTAAGTCTATAATAGACTTTTTTAGGTGCAAATTCTCGTTAGAGTAGGTTGCAGTAGATTTTTGCACTGCGACCGTTTTTTGATTTTTTTGAAATTCGACTTCATTCCTTAATTGGGTGATGCTTTTTTGTAACTGTTGGATGATAGATTCTTTTTTCGATACAGCTTTTTGAACATCTGAGTCTTTTTCGTTAGTGAGTAGTTCTATTTTTTCCCGTGTGCGCAAGAGGGTTTTTTTAAGAGAATTTAACTTAATGTTGGAATCAGCTTCAGCCTTTTGTGATAGATCTTGTATTTTAAATTCAGCGTCTTCAAGCTTTGATCTAAGGGATGTTATTGTATTTTTGAGGTTAGTGTTTTCCCTTTCCTTTTCAACAGTTAAGAGTTGATGTTTTTCAAAGGAAACTTCTTTAGTTCTTTGAAGTTGATCTCTCATTCGTTGCAAGGAAGTCTTAAGCTGCTGGATTTCAGAATGCGACTCGCTTTTGCTTTTTTGAATTAAATCTTCAGCAATAAATTTAGATTGCTCTAGTTCTTCTCTTAGGGCTTGTAGTAAGGATTTTAAACTAGATATCTCACTTTCTTTTGATGCGAGAAATTTTTGAAGTTTTGCTTCGAAATTAGCTTTTTCTTGATCAAGCGTTGATCGTGTTTGGCTAAGCGAGTATTTAAGTTGTTTGATTTCACGATTTTTAGCGGATTGAAAATCATTAATTAAATTTTCTTTTTCAGCAGATTCCTTTTCGAGTTCCTCTCTTAATTCGAAAATTGTTTTTTTAAATGATTTGTTTTGGATAGTTATCGTTGAAATTGCTCGTTGTATTTTGTCTTCTTCTCTGGATTTGAGAGTCTCCAAATTTTCACGAGCAATAGCAAGTGATTGCTTTAATAATAGCATTTCCGAGTGATATGCATTTTCTACCTTCTGAATGGCATCTTTTTTTTCAAAGGAAGCCTTATCAAGTTCAATTCTTAACTCTTGTATCAAAGATTTTAGAGTTGTGATTTCATTTTCGCTGCTCGCTTTTGCTTTTTGAATACGATCATCTTCGGAATTTTTTTGAAGCTCAAGATTATCACGAGTTTTGGCGAGAGTAATTTTTAGTTGCTTAATTTCTTCGTAGGATGCCTTTCTCGCCGCTTGTTCAATTTGGCCCGTTTTATGTTTTTGATTTTCAAGCTCTTCTCGTATTTTTTCTATCGTGTCTTTTAGGTTTTTGATTTCGAGGGCATAGGTTGAAATTTTAATTTGAGCACTATCTGCTTCTTCTGCCTGGATTCTTGATAGCTTGTCTCGAGTTGCTGCTAGTGAAGACTTAAGGGCAGAAACTTCTCTAGATTTACTAGAAATTGCTTTTTGGACGGCATCATCTTTCGTGGAATCAAGCTTTTCTAGTTCATTACGAAGGTTGGTAATTGTAAGGCGAAGCCCTTGACTTTCAATTTCTGCATCAGCTTTAATCTTTTGAACCTCTTGATCATTTAAGTCCCTCAATCCTTCGATCTTTTGTCGTAAATTTAATAATGAGTTTTTGAGTTGAGATATTTCAGTTGAAGCTTTTCTTGCTGAATCTTGTTTGGCGTCTTGTACTTCCAGGCGACTCTGATCAAGTGCGCCTCTGAGAACTTCAATTTGTTTTTTTAAGTTGTTGAGTTCTAAATTAAAGGTAGAGGTTAAATACTGATTTTTTTCATCGGCTTCATGCGATTTCTTTTCTAATGATGTTCTTAGATCTAAGATAAGTTTTTGAAATTGTTTATGGTCATTTCTGAAATTCTTTACGATTTGCTGTTTTTCATCTTCATGAATAGCAGACTTTTGCTCAATTTCGCTTCTTAGTTCTTCAATTGTACTTTTATAGACGCTTGCCTCAGACTGTAATTCTTTTTCCTTAGATTGTACCAAATCCTCAGATTCTTGTTCTTTCTTAACAAGTTCACTTCTAAGAGAAAGAATTGTTTGTTTCAGGAAGCGATTTTCATGAAGAAGTAAATCGGTCTCTGCTAGGGTGTTTTGAGACATACCTTTTAATATCCCATAAATCTATGTTTTGTAAATAACAAGTTGGTCTGGGTTATTATTGTGCTTGCAAAGAGCTAAACAGATATTTTGGTAGGTTAAACTATGTTAAGTATGTTGAAAAATCTCATATTCAGATACCCTGTCTTTTTATTGATAATGTGCCTTTTTTCTTGCGGAGATTCAGAACAATCCTTTGAGGATAAAAATCTCTCTGACAAGTCATCTGAAAATGATGTTTCCAGTCTGCTAATGACCTCAAGCAGGGTTAGTGATCTTGAGAATTTATTGAATGATAGCTATCAAGCGAAATCTCTAGTTGTAAATGGTGCCGACTCGGAGTTAGACGGCGACCTACTTGTTTCAGCTAGTATTGATGATTCCAATATATCAAATATTCAATCACCAAAAACAGATGCGGAGCTTGCACTTCTTAATCTTGAGGAATCTACTATCGAGCACCAGAAAAGTATTGAAGAGCTGCGAAAAATTAATGCAAATAAGGATACGACGATTGCGTCCTTGTCATCAATAAATGATGAGTTACTTTCTGAAATTCGTCGTCTCAAGGGTCTTCCCCCACGTGAGGCGAAAGAACCTTCTCCTCTAATTTCAGAGGTAGTACCCAAAGAGGAGGATATCGTTGGGTTTCATGCTGAAATTAGTAATCTTAAGAATAGCTTGTTACTTAAATCAAATGAAATTAAAGACCTTAGGTTTCGTAATGATTCTCTTGAAGCTCGAATTTCAAGCCTTGAAAATACTCCCAAAAAAAATGTAATTCTTGCTGATCCTGATTTTAGCAACAAGGATACGATACCCAGTGCTAGAAATATTAATTTATCTGATGTTGGGCGACCAGGAACCTGCACATTAGACTTTGATGCTGTAGTAACATCCTACAACGGCAAAAGCAAAGAGGCTTTCTACACAGAATTTTTTGTAGTTAAAGAGAATTTGAGTACCATTTTAGCAAATGGTGGAGTTTCTTTAAAAGATTTTTCATCAGTCGAATCATATTCTGAATTATGGGCTCGGGCTAGAAAAAATTCATTTTTATACCCAAATCTTCAAAAAAAGATAAGATCATTGCTCATTGCTGAAGTTGATAACGGTCGAGGTAAAAGAGTAAGAACAGATATAAACGGCTCAGCTATTGTCCCTGAAATCGTCAAAGGAAATTATTTTATAATAGGAACGGCTGCACTGGGTAAAGTTGGTGTCACATGGAATCTACCCGTTAACCTTAATCAGGGCTTAAATCGAGTTTCTTTGACTCTTGCTAATGCATCATGGAGTATGTGAGCCATTATGGAATTAGCTTTCCCTTTTCTCTAGAATACTTTTTATTAATAAAAGTTTTATAATCGTTAAAATTTTATAATTATGACAGCACAACAATCATCTGATCAAAAAAAACTTCAATTAAGCTTAAAACAGAAGATTAGCATTTTGCTATCATTTTCTAAAGACAAGGTTGTCGAGCAAATTCAGTGCGTTTGGTTTATAATTCTTTACCTTATAGTCTTTCAGGTTCTTGTTCTAGGTTTGCCAATTGTTTACTCATTGATGATAGCTGTTGGAATAATTATTGTTATCATTGGGTTGGCATTTTTCATGGAAGGCTTAAGACTAGGTTTAATGCCTCTTGGCGAGACACTGGGTTCTACTTTGCCAAGGAAAAAGATTTTTGGAATCCCTTGTTTGCCTGCAAGTTTAGCATTTGGTTTTGTGCTTGGAGCATTTGCAACCTTTGCGGAACCTGCTATTGGTGTTCTCAGGGCTGCTGGTTCAGGTGTTGACCCAACAGCCGCTCCGTTGTTATGGACAATTCTAAATACCGGTGCAGGTATGCTCGTTAACTGCGTCGGTGTTGGCGTTGGCATTGCTGTTCTTCTTGGGGTGCTCAGGTTTTACAAGGGATGGTCTCTAAAGCCATTTATTTATGCTGGTGTTGTCATTTTATCCTGCATTACTCTATATATGCAGTTTTCTGATGATAGGTTGAAGCATGTACTTGGTCTAGCCTGGGATTGTGGTGCTGTTACCACCGGGCCTGTCACTGTTCCCTTGGTACTAGCTCTTGGTATTGGGGTTTGCCGAATCGTATCAACTGGAGGATCGAGTAATACAGGTTTTGGAGTTGTTACACTAGCATCTTTATTTCCTATTTTAGCAGTCATGTGCTACGCATTGTATTTGTTTAATGGTGATAATTATTACATGGCAAAGCTTTCCAAGGCAGAATGGCATCTCAATGCAGGTGAATACGGTAAAAATTACCCAAAAGATTTTCAGAAATTTGGTGACATTGTAGCGGCTGAAAGAATGGCTGCATCAGGAGCAGTAGACGAAGATTCTCTATTTTGGTCGCTTTCTACAGATGAAAGACTCTATGTTGATAACTATCTTCAAAAAAATAAAAAGTTACCGGAAGGTTATACCATCAAGACGAGAATAACTGAGGGTAAAATTGTTCCTAGCTTGTTGGATAATGATCCTGATGATGTCCGCGAAAATGTAGTAGTACAAGGAGCCAAGACATATGTTGTAAGAGAAGGGTTTAAGGCACCAGACGGTGTTTGGGATAAAGATGCGGATATTGCAACGGCCTTTACAAACAACTTTGATTTTTTCCCAAATACATTCAAGCCCGACGAGGATAAAAATGGTAATGGATTGCTCGATCCTGGAGAAGACTTTTACGGTTTCAATGATGATGGTAGTATTAATTACGCAGAGAAAAATGGTCAACTTGATGGACCTGACCAAGACAGAGGAGCACTCGAAGGTGCTGTTTGGGCAATCGTTCCTCTTTGCTCTATTCTGTTGCTTGTTCTAATGGGTGGGTTAAGGCAGAAACCAAAATACTTAGACGAATTATTCATAGGTATTTCTTGTGCTGTTATTGGAATGTGTCTTTTTAATTTAGGTATTGCACTTGGTTTAACTCCATTAGGAGAGCAACTTGGAGGAAATGTTGTATCCAGCTTTACCTCGATTCAACCTTGGCAAAGCGAAGGCTTTGTTGACCCTCTTTTTAAGTCTTCTACAGCTGGAAAATGCCTGGCAATTCTTTTTGGTTTTATTTTAGGTTACGGTGCAACACTCGCTGAACCCGCGCTTAATGCATTGGGTGCAACGGTAGAAAAAATAACTGTAGGTGCATTTAAGAAAAATTTATTAATGCAAGCTGTAGCTACCGGCGTTGCCCTTGGCATTGGAACTGGTGTTGCTAAAATAGCTTTTAATTTAGAACTTTGGTACTTGTTAATCCCACCTTATGCATTTCTTTTAATTTTAACATTCTTTTCGAGCGAAGATTTTGTTAATTTTGGCTGGGATAGTGCTGGTGTTACCACGGGTCCAATTACTGTACCTCTTGTGCTCGCGATGGGTCTTGGTATCGGTGCTAAAACTGGAGCTATTGATGGTTTTGGTGTACTTTCGCTTGCATCAGTAGGTCCTATCATCACTGTTCTTACAGTGGGACTGCTTGTGCGAAAAAAGCCCAAGGTTGACGAGTTAAGTGAATCAGAAATGGAGAAAGCATAATTATGAGTGAGCTAGTTAAATCATCTGGAGTTTCCCTCCTTAACTTAATTCTCCCCAAAGAATCTGTGGTTCGTGTATCCAAAGCATTAACAAAAGCTGGTGCATCTGGCGTCTTTCAAATAACCGCACGAGGATCTGTTTTGAATGAAGGTGGATTTCTGCAAAAAATGTTTCCGCCCCCTGCGCCTGAACAAATTCTGTTACAAGCTTTAGTATCTGATGACATTATAGGTGATGTCACAGAATCTGCCATTAATTCAGGAAATCTTGATAAAGTCGGTTCTGGTGCCGTGTTCAGCATGAACTGTAACGATGCGCATGTATCGAAAGCATTTCCTGCAAACATTACTTCTGACTCCAATAATAGTGATGATAAACAAAACGCAGCAAGCTTAGAGGCAATATGCTGCATTTGTGAGAAAGGAATCGCTGACGATATTGCCAAGGCGGCCTTACAAAGTGGTGCCCCAGGCCCTACAGTTACTTTTGGTGAAGGTGGAGGGGTTAGAGATAAGATACCATTACTTCGTATTACTAAAGGCCCAGAAAAGGAGTTTGTTTGGTGTGTTGTAGATAAGTCTGAAGCGGATGATGTTTTCAGTAACATGGCTCGAGCGGGAAAAATTACCGAACCTGGTAGAGGATTCATGTATTCCATTCCAGTTCATTCCGGTCTTATTAATGTTTCCAGTACCGTATCATCTTCTACGCATGGAGCTAATATGGAACAAATTATATCCGCATTAGATGATCTAAAAGGCGGAAAAGATTGGCGCGTCGCTCCCGAAGCTACAAAAGCACAATCATTAAAATCAACATTTTTAAATAATTTGGTAGGGCTTTATTGTATCGTTCCTCGTGACTACTATGGGGAAGTCTATGATTCTATTTTGGAGACTGGTGCACCTGGAGTAAGTACAAATTTTGGTGTTATGATAGATTCTGACACAGGTGATAATGATCAACAGCAAAATGAAGAGTGGGCTCTTGTCTATACTTCAGTTGGCCCTGATAGTGTCGAGTCTCTTAGAGATACTGTTACTAGTAAAATATCATCACTAGGAATTAACCAATTTGCCTTCTACACGCTACCGATACCAAAAGCTCTGACTTATTTAGGCGGGTAGTTATTAAAATTATTTCCAATAGAATACTGGATTAGACTCCACTCACCCTCATCTTTTATCATTGATTTGTAGGGCATTCTTCGTCTACCAATCTCTTGGTCAAAAGCCTTCTGCACGGTATGAACCTCTTTTTTAAGAATACCAGATAGCAGTATTGTGGAATCGGATTTTGCGGAATTAATTATTTTTTTATTTTGTTCAATTAGTATGTCTGACTGTATGTTTGCTACAACAATATCATAAGTATTTTGAGAGCAATAAAATTGCAGGTCTTGTTGTTCAAACTTTACATTACTTACCTGATTGAGCAGGGCATTTTCTTTTGAAATCCTTACAGCGTCATTATCATTATCAATGGCATATATTTTTAAATAACCTAGCTTGGAACCAGTAATTGAAATAATTCCAGAACCGCAACCAATATCAAAAAGTGTGAGTGGGTTTTGATTATTTTTACGAAGATCAACTATTGCCTGTAAGCAAAGCCTTGTTGTTTCATGATTACCTGTACCAAAGGCCATACCTGGGTCTAGCAAAACAAAATCTTTCGTATTAAGGTTTGTATATTCTTCTTTTAACCATAGCGGTATCCAGTGAAAATCTTTATATCCCCAAGGTTTAAAGTGCGACTTATACGACTCGATCCAGTCCTTATCTTCAATGAAGTTAAATTCTAGATCATTGTATGAGGTATCCAAGATAGCATCAAAATACAATTTGAATTCTGCTATTATTTCGTGTTGTTTTTTATCATTTTCAAAATAACCAACAAGATCCGCATCTAAGGTTATTCTATCTTGATACACAGACCAATTAGATGGTGCTATTTCATTAAGACAAATATCAATTTCATCTACAATTTCTTTTGAAATTTGAGAACTTACCTTGATCATTGCGGATTTATCTTTTGAGTTTCAGCAAGGGCACAGATAACCTGGGACAGTAGAAAATGTTCTTTTATGTGTATTTTTGTTGTAAGTCCCTCGAGAGTATCATTTTTGAAAAGTTCAACGGTTGATTGTGCGATGATTTCGCCACTATCAATGGTTTCGTCAACCCAGTGCACAGTGCAGCCAGTCCTAGCGACACCTTTGTCATATGCCTTCTTAATTGCATTTAATCCTTTGAAGTTTGGAAGTAAACTTGGGTGTAAATTAATAATTTGTCCCTTGAAATGTTTTATAAAATTAATTCCGATAACTTTCATAAAACCTGCTAAAACTATTAGGTCTGGTTTTACATTTGAAATAGATTTAATCCACTCTTTTTCATAATTATCTTTAATTATTGATGTCTTCTCGCTTGTTGGAATATGCTTGAAATAGCATCCAAATTCCAGAGATAACTGGGAAAAATTAGAAGCTTCATTATCACTGAAAAGCGAAATCTCATTAACTTTGTTCAGCTTCCCTTTTGCAAATTCCGATAAAATGTATTTTGCATTCGAGCCTTTTCCTGAACCAAGAATCGAGATTTTCAAGTTGTTTTGTGATTTACTGAGTTAATAATCTGAGAAATAAGGCTAGTGGTACTTTTCTTTGGAAGTATTTTGACAAACTTTATTACAGATCGAACTTTAATAAGGGCTGCTTTTTCTTCTTCATTAATTGTATCCATTGAATAATCATTTGATTTAACATAATAATCTGGCCGAAGTTTTAGAATTTCAGATTTTAAATTTTTTGAGTTAAACAAAATAACTTGATCAACACATTTCAATGCCGAAAGCATATAAGCTCGTTCTATTTCTTTCACAATAGGGCGGTTTTCTCCCTTTAGTTCCGCAATGCTTTCGTCTGTGTTTAGTGCAACCCATAATTCATCTGCGAATTTCGATGCTTCCTGTAATCCGTAAACATGCCCTGGATGTAAAAGATCAAAGCATCCGTTTGTGAGGGCTAATTTTTTATTCTTATTTCGTAATTCTACTCTTTTTATAACCGCCTCTTCTATAGATATGTAACTTTCTGATAACATGTAATTTTATCAAAGTATTTTTTTCATTTTATCCATAAAACCTTCATCTGGTTCTGTATTTTTTTCTCCACATAATTTAGCAAATTCTGCTAGTTTTGATCGTTGTTCTTTTGTTAGCTTTGTGGGCACAAGAATACTTATTTTGACATACAGGTCGCCAACCTTTCCTCTCGATCTTAAGTTTGGCATGCCCTTGTCTCTAATACGGAAGGTTTTGTTAGACTGAGTGCCGCTAGGAATCTTAAGCGATACTTTCCCCTGAAGTGTTGGAACATTAATATTGCCACCTAATGTTGCTAAAGTGAAGGGGATAAAAAGTTCATGAAAAAGGTCATCTTCATCACGATCAAATTGAGCGTGATCCTTTATATTGATATCTACATAAAGATCCCCACTAGACCCTCCATACATTCCGGCATCTCCTCTACCCCTAGAGCACAAACGATTTCCATCACAAACCCCAGGTGGAATATCAATTTTTAACGAGTCTGATAATTTCTTTCTACCTTCACCCCGGCATTTAGTACATGGATTTTCAATAGTCACTCCTGACCCATTGCAAGAAGGGCACGTCCTTCTTATGCTAATAAAACCTTGGTTTGAGGCTACTTGTCCAATACCACCGCAAGTCGAACACATGGATTTGCCTGAACCTTCAGCAGAACCGGAACCCGCACAAGTTTCGCATTCCACATGGTGGTGATACTTGATTTCCTTTTCAATTCCAGTTGCAGCTTGCTCCAATGTAATTGAAACGCTCACCCGCAGATCAGCACCTCTTTTACCTGAATCTCTAGTTGAGTTTTGACCACCTCCAAAAAAATCTTCAAAAATACTTCCGAACCCGCCACTACCAGTCCCGCCGCTGTTGCCACCAAAAACATCCCTAAATAAATCGAAAGGGTCGACACCTTGGCCAGTGGGTCCACCGCCCCTAAAGGCATCATGACCGAACTGGTCGTACTTTCTTCGCTTGTCAGGGTCTTTTAGTACTTCAAATGCGGCCGATATCTCTTTAAATTTTTCTTCAGCAACTTTATCACCTGGATTTTTATCTGGATGATATTTGATTGCAAGTTTTCGGTAAGCTTTTTTGATATCACTTTCTGATGCATCCCTTGAAACACCAAGAACATCATAAAAATCTTTGTTAGACATGTTATTTGTTGTTGTGGATTTAGTCAGTATTACCTAGGCCGTTTTTCACCAAAATAACGGAGGCTGGTCGCAAAAGTTTTTCTTTTAATTTATAACCAGTTCGAATGGTTTTCAGAATTGTTCCATTCTCAACTCCCTCAGATTCTTCATATCCGATTGCTTCGTGCAAAGCTGGATCAAAATTGCCATTCGAAGGCTCAATGACTTCTAGCCCATATGTCTTCATTGCTTCCTTGAATTGGATCATTGCCATTGCAAAGCCTTGTACCACCTCCTTATCACCTTTAGCTTTTTCCGCTTGAGCTAATCCAAGGTTAAAAGCATCAAGTATTGGTAAGAGATCGACAAAAATTTGAGTTTTTGCCCTAGTAGCAGATTCCTCTCTTTCACGGATTGATCTTTTCCGAATGTTTTCTAAGTCAGCTAAGGCCCGAAGATACTTATTTTGAATAGTTTCATTTTGTTTATAAGCGTCTTGAAGTTTGGCATTAAGATCATTTTCTTGAGTTGATTTTGGATCTTGATCCAAATCATTATTATCAAGTTCGTTTTCGTTGTAAGCATTTGTTTCTTCAGAATCAGTCATTGGGAAAAAAGATTACCATAGCACTTATTTAGCAAGTGTAGAGAATATTACGAAAGTTTATTAAACCGGTCAGTAACAAGGAAAGTAGAATTTTCTAGGGCTTGTATAACACAATTTTGGTTAAAGGGGGATAATCCATGTTCTCCTAATCGAAGCTTTTCTTTCCCCACCTTAATTTCACCGGAGATTAAATGCACTATTGAGCAGTCCATATTTTCGTCTTTAAGAACAATACTTTGCCCACTATCGAGATTAAATTTTCTAATTCTAAATTCTTTACAATCTGCAAGATTCTTCATTTTAGGTCTACCTGAAGTTTTTAAGACAGACGGCTCAAAATCATTGAAGTCGATGCACTCCATCGACTTTTCAATGTGCAATTTACGTGGAACACCATCCAAACCATTTCTGTCCCAGTCAAAAACACGGTAAGTAGTATCTGAGTTTTGTTGAATTTCTAAAATTAAATTGCCAGCATCAATGGCATGAATTCTGCCACTTTCAATCAGAATGGAATCACCCCTGTTTGACTTTATTCGGTGACAGTATTTTTCTGCCGTCCCATTATTAACAGCTGAGCTGAATTTTTCTTTTGTTGTACGTTTTTTTAGCCCTACAAATAGTCCAGCATCATTTGACGCATAAGCAATATACCAATTTTCAGTCTTAGGTTCACCGGAAAATTTTTTAGCAACTAATTCTGGAGGGTGAACCTGCAAACTTAATCTTTCAGAGCAGTCGAGCCACTTTACCAAAATTGGAAATTTTTGATCCGGCATCCATTGTGGCCCCATGATTTTTTTGGGCTCTTGTTGAATCAAATTTCTCAACGAACTTACATTAGCGAAAGGTTTAGACATAGTTGAATTGATATCATCACGGTCAACGATATCCCATGATTCACCAATTTTAGCACTAGGCGGAATCACCCTTTGCAGCTTTGTGTTTAACATCTGACCGCCCCATACTCTTTCCTGGTAAATTGGTTCAAACTTGAAAATCATGCTAAAGTTTTGTTCTATGTTTAATGTGGTTTTAAATGGTGGAAGTATCCACTGTAAATCAATTAAAATAATGGCGAAAAATAATACAATAAAAAGCAATAAAAAACAGTCGGATTCTAAAAAAAGAAATTACAAGTTTAGTTTTCTAACTGCCTTTATTTTTTTATTATCCATTTCATTAATTTTATCTTTATTTTCATTTGAACCGAGTGCCCTTCATGCAGTTGGTTCAATTGATACAGTTCCTCAATCAGGGGAAGCAGTTATTCCTCTTTTAGGAAAATTTGGTAACTATCTAGCCTACTACAACATAGCTTTGTTTGGTACTGCTGCTTGGTTGTTACCCTTTGTTTTGATTTCTTTTTCCTTCAGTTTGTATTCTAAGACAAGTTGGATAGAGAAATGCAGGAAAATCGGGAGTATGATGATCTTGATTATCTCCACAAGTACATTTTCAACAGTTAACTTTTCCGGGAATTTTAATGTTCAATATTTTATATCTGGTCCAGGTGGTTACTTGGGTTGTTTTCTATACTTTGGTCTTCCCTTTACCGGTAGTAATGTTACGCCGCAAGGTGTACTTGGAGTTATGTTTGGCCCGCTTGGAACAAATCTTTTGTGTTCAATTCTTGGTATAATTGCATTTGCAATTCACTTTTCGTTGTCATTCACAAAGCTTAATAAATTTACAGGAATATATACAGCTCTAAGAAATGCAAAGCTCTCGTTTTTTAGTAATAAAAGAACAAAACAAGAAGAAAATTTTCCTAAAAAAACTCCTCCTCAAGTTTCTCTTTTGAGTAGATTTTTAAAAGTGATCCCAAGGTGGAATGTAAATTCTGATGATGACCTTTTATTTTCAGATGTTTCTAAAAATAGAGCAAACACAGATGTGTTCAGTGCCGTCCAACCTTCTAAAACGAGTAAAGTACTTAAAAATAATCAAATTGAAACTGAGGATGATAAACCCGAAATAGCAGACCACACTTCCCAAGAGCTAGATGTTTCTGCAGATAACTTTGATTCTAATATCGTTGATGATTCTCAAGAGAAGGTATTTTCACCGATCTATGAAAAAGATAACGACCATGTAGAGATGGACGGTTTTAAGGTTGTTCGAGCAGCCAAAACTGAAAAAGCAGGTGACCTTTTCCCTGAGAGAAAAGGAGATTATCATTTTCCAACATTGGATTTGTTGATGGATCCTCCTGAGGAAGTTGGTAATGCAGACGATGATCATATGGAGAAGGCTCGTAATTTAAAAGAAACATTATCTCAGTTTAAAGTTGATATTGAACTTGGAGAAGTTCATACAGGGCCCGTCATCACTCGCTATGATGTTCATCCAGCAGCAGGTGTCCGGGTTGAAAAAATTGCAAACCTAGACAAGAACTTAGCCATGGCGCTTCGAGCTGATAGTGTTCGTATACTAGCGCCTGTGCCTGGTAAAGGTTGTGTTGGTATTGAAGTTCCTAATTCTGATCCTGCAGCAGTTTGTCTAAAAGAAATATTACAATCCAAAGCATGGGCTGACTCAGGTGCAGAAATTCCTATTGTTCTTGGTAAAGAAGCGAGTGGCAAAGCATTAGTTGCAGACTTAACTAAAATGCCGCACCTTCTGGTAGCTGGTTCAACAGGTTCGGGTAAAACCGTTTGTATTAATGCAATTATAGCATCGCTTTGTTACTATTCCAGCCCAGAGGATGTTCGTTTTATAATGGTAGATCCTAAGATTGTGGAAATGAAGATCTACAATGATTTGCCTCACATGTTGATTCCCGTCGTTACTGAACCTAAAAAAGTACCTGGAGCACTGAAATGGCTTCTCATTGAAATGGAAAGAAGATACCAAATTTTTTCTAAAGTCGGAGTGCGGAACATTGCGGGTTTCAATGCCAAAATATTAAAAGACAAGGAAGAAAAAGAGAAAGCCCAATTACTTGACGCAGAAATGACTGCTGAAGAACGCGCTGCCTTATCAAATATACAAGTTCCTCGAGATGATGATGCTTTAGAAATACCAGAAAATAAGCTTCCTTACATTGTTTGTATAATAGACGAGTTAGCCGATTTAATGATGGTTGCTCAGGCTGATGTCGAAACAGGAATAGCTAGACTAGCTCAATTAGCAAGAGCCGCCGGTATTCATCTGATAATTGCTACACAAAGGCCTTCTGTGAATGTCATAACTGGGGTCATAAAAGCAAATCTGCCGAGTAGGATTTCTTTCCGTGTTGCTTCATACAGGGACAGTCAAACAATTTTGGACGGCAAAGGTGCAGAGGCATTGATTGGGAAAGGTGATATGTTGTTTATTCCTCCTGGTAGTTCAACTTTTGTAAGAGCGCAAGGCGCGTTTGTTAGTGATGATGAAATTAATGGCATCGTAGACTACTTAAAAATCAATGGACCACCCGAAATCATTGAAGAGGTGCGTGAGCAAATCGAGTCTGCAGGTGATGAGGATGTTTTAGGTCAAGGAGGTGATGACAGTGATGAAGACCCGATGGTTCGCAAGGCAATTGAAGTAATTAGAACCACTAAGCGTGCTTCCACTTCAAATCTTCAAAGAAAACTTAGTATTGGTTATAATCGTGCCGCTAGAATAATGGATGATCTTGAAGATAGAGGATTGATCGGTCCTGATGTTCCAGGTCAAGGAAGAGAAATACTTATGGATTTATAGGTCAGAATTAACTACATTTTAAAATCTCTTCTTGCCTTCGTAATAAAGCATCGAAATATAATAAGAGATGGGTTTAGGACAAAAATTAGAAGATGCTAGAAATCGTAAGGGAATTTCTATAAGGGAGGCAACGGAGAGTACTAAAATTAGAAGTGATTATCTGTCTTCTTTTGAATCGGGCAATTTTGATATTAACTTACCTGCCGTTTATCTTCGTGGATTTGTTAGGTTGTATTCACGATTTCTTGGATTAGACCAAGAAGGTGTTATGTCGGAGTTGGAGATAGAACTTGGTAATGTTAATTCCAAGATTCATAAAAAAACACTCGGATCAATTGCATCTAATGATTTGGCAGAAAAAAAATCTTCAAAATCGACATCATCGACTCCAAATAAAGGAATGAATTTTCCAAGGAAAATGGTTTTTTATTCGATTTTGGCTTTAATCCTTATACCTAGTCTTATTTTTGTAATTTTTATATTTTCCAAGGAAGAGGAAATTAATAATCCTAGTGAACTCATCGAAGTTGTGGAGGAGAAACCATCATTGCCAACATCAGAGATTGTAAAAAATCTTGAGCACAACACGCTTAGTTTGGCAGCAATTGGTCCTATTGAAAGATTAATAGTATGTGATGAAGGTGTAAGCCCTAAGAAATATCATGAGTTTAAATCGTTACCAACAGGATGGGAGAA
>CBFIFQ010000018.1:0-31774 GCA_965661905.1 Opitutales bacterium | reverse complement strand
CCCGGTTTCATAGAGTTGCCTCATGCCCGCATCAACCATGGGGTAGCCAGTTTTTCCAAACTGCCAGCGTTTAAGATTGGCCTGGTCTTCGATCCAGGGAAAAGAAGCATACTTTGCCCGCAGGGGCTGATCGGGTATGGATGGAAAATGATAGAGCAGGTGGTAGGAAAATTCTCGCCATCCAATTTCCACGAGAAATTTATTTTCGCCCCGATTGCTACCCTCTGTATCTGCTTGAAGGACCGCTTGGCATATTTGACGAGGACTTATTAAACCCCAGGCCAGGTAGGGGGATAGCCTGGAGGTGCCATCCACAGAAGGGTGGTTCCTGCGTGTTGCATAGGATCGGGTAACTTCTTCCACAGTCCGTTGCAGTTGGGCATGGGCTGCGTCCTCGGAAACATCCCAGTGAGATTCCAGTTTCTGGTGCCATGAATGATCAGGAAGAAGGCCAAGGCTATCCACCGAGTTTGCGGCTTCCTGTTGCGTAACAAAGGAAAGCTTAGACACAGAGTAGTCTGCGGGTTCGCGATAAATAACTTGGCGGGACTTCCTCCAATAGGGAGTGAATACCTGAAAAGGTTTTCCCGTCCCATTTTTGGTTTCCCAAGGCTCTTGCAGGAGGGATGCATTGAAGGATGCTGTCTCAAGGCCAGCTTCATCGAGGGCCTCTTCAACCGTTTCCTGGGTGGTGATTCCTGGAGGATCATAGGCCCGGCTGTAAAAAATTTTCCGTATGTTGTGCTCTTTAGCGATGCGGGGTAGAATTTCAGACGCCTTCCCCTTTCTTACAACCAGAGTGCCACCAAGGCCCTGGATATCTTTTGAAAGGCTAAGCAAGGCGTGGTGCAGCCACCATCGGGAGGCAGCACCCGGGCTCCATTCACCACCTTCTTCCGGATCCCAGATATAGAGTGGGAGGATGGGTCTTTTTTCGAGAATCGCTGCCTGAAACCCAGGGTGATCCCGGAGGCGAAGATCTTTTCGTAACCAAACAAGAATGGGGCTTTGGGCAGGGTCAGGATTTTCTGAAATCATGAATTAAGCCGAAGCTGTGAGAGGCCAGAGTCAATCTTAAAGATTTGTCCGGTTATGGAAGAAGCAGCCGGGGAGTGAAGAAAATTTAGGGTTGATGCCACTTCCTCCACGGATGGGATTTTTTTAAGCGGGTGCCTCTCTTCAATCATGGGTAAAATTTTTTCGCCGCCTACCATGGAAACGCCCATTTCTGTTGGGGTTAATGTGGGTGCCACTACATTGACTCGCACCCTGGGAGCTAGGTCTGCGGCCAGAGCGATAGCAAATCCTTCCAGTCCTGACTTAGCTGCGGAAATTGCACAGTGGCTGGGCAAGCCCGTACGGGCTGCGACTGATGAAAGAAAGGCCACCGATCCGTCTAGTCTTGGCAGGATTGATTGAACCAGGGTGAAGGCATCGAGGACACTGGTTTTGTAGGCATCAAGCATTTGCTCTGACTTGAGGCGTTTGATTGGCCCAAGAATGACTTTTCCGGGACAAAAAGTCAGAGCATGAATGGATTCGGGTAATTGATCCAGGAAAGATTCTGGTTGCCCGGCATCCCCCTCTATCCAGGTGCATCCGCTGGGAGTGCTCTCGGGTCGACTGCGGGATAAGGCATAGACTGCATGTCCCGCATCCATCGAGAGGTCGAGGAGGGATCTTCCAATTCCGCGGGATGCTCCAACGATTAGGTGATTAATTTGATTTGATTCGCTTATAGATTCCACATTTTGATAACGAGGGGAAGAACGGTTTGGATCAACCTTTTTCTAGACCTAAGCTTGCCTTTTTTGAATAATGTAACAGTATTCAGTGAATGGTAAATCAAGGAGGTAAACGGCAGGGGGCAGGACGCCCAAAGGGAACAAATCAATACGGAGAAAGTACGAAGCCCGTACGGATTCCAATTAGCAAGATTGACCGAGTTCTTCGCTTTCTTCGCAAGAGAGAGGATGAACTTCCTCTGTATGGTCATGCGGTGCCGGCCGGCTTTCCTTCACCAGCGGATGATTATGCGGAGGGCGTGCTTGATTTAAACACTCACTTGGTGCGCGAGCCCACCGCTACTTTTTTTGTGCGGGCCCGGGGTGATTCCATGCTGGGGGCCGGGATACATGACGGAGATCTGCTGGTGGTGGACCGTAGCCTGGAGGCTTCCGACGGCAAGGTGGTGATTGTTTCAATTAACGGGGAGCTTACGGTAAAAAGGCTTCGCCAATCCAAAGGGGAAAGTTGGCTGGTCCCGGAAAACCCTGACTATCCATCAATTACTTTTCAGGAGCAGGATGATACTCATTTGTGGGGAGTGGTTACCAATGTAATTCATTCCCTATGATTGCTCTCGCGGATTGTAACAATTTTTATGTTTCCTGTGAGCGGGTTTTTCAACCTTCGCTGGAGGGTAAGCCGGTCATTGTCCTTTCCAATAATGATGGATGTGCGGTGGCTCGTTCCAATGAAGCCAAGGAGATCGGTATCCCCATGGGGGCACCGATGTATCAGATTAAAAAACTTTGTCAGCGTAATGGGGTGGTGGTTCTTTCCTCGAATTATGAACTTTATGGGGATATGTCCCGCCGTGTGGTTTCGGTCCTTTCACGCTTTGCTCCGGAGCTGGAGGTTTATTCCATTGATGAGTCTTTCTTAAACCTTTCCGGAGTCCAGAACCCCTTGGCTTTGAGCAGGCATATACGAGAGGTGGTCAAGCAGTGGACAGGGATTCCCATCTCCATTGGCCTGGGCCTTACCAAGACTTTGTCGAAACTGGGAAACAGGTTGGCGAAGAAAAAAAAGAGAGGCTGCCTGGTCGTAAGCCCTGAGGATCAAACTGCACTTCAGGGTGTGACGATTGAAGACATCTGGGGGGTGGGGCGGCGGTTGAGTACGCGGCTTCGCCGAATTGGTCTTCGGGATGCCTGGGGTTTTTCTCAGGCACCTTCTGCTTTGATCCGGTCAATAGGGGGAGTTACCCTGGAGAGGACGCAACGCGAGCTTATGGGGATATCCTGCTTGGAGATGGAGGAAGTCAGTCCTCCCCGGAAAAATACCTGTTGCTCCCGTTCTTTTGGGAAGCCCGTAGAGGAACTGGAGGAGTTGGAGGAGGCCGTGGCCAACTATGCAATTCGGGCCACAAGAAAAATTCGAAGTCAAGGCTCCCGGGCGGGAGGTTTGCAGGTCTTTATTATGACTAATCGTTTTCGTGAGGACCATGCCCAGTATTCCAATGCCAGAACGATTGCTTTGGATGAACCCACAGATGACCCGATTCGCATTGTACAGATGGCGAAATCTTTGCTTCAACAGATTTATCGTTCCGGTTTTTCCTATAAAAAAGCGGGTGTCATCCTGCTTGACCTGGTCCCTGCCGGTTGCCAGCAAGGGTTACTCTTTGAGGAACATGCAAGCCCTCGGCGACAGGAGTTTGTGAATACAATTGAAGAGGTGGCCGGGAAATATGGGGCAGGGCGGGTGATCTGGGGAGGGCAGGGCATTGGTAAGCTCTGGCAGATGCGCCGTGAAATGCGAACACCCCGTTACACAACCCATTGGGCTGATCTTCCGGTTGTTGGGGAGTAAGGCTTACCTCACAAATGGTCTAAAGTTTATTAAAGTTCTGAAAAGGGCTGTCGATCATATTGAATTATGCCCCTTGCTATAAATACTAATCTTCAGGCAAGTCTTGCCCAACTACATTTAGACCAAAGTATAGTCGCTCAACAGAACAGCTTAACCAAGTTGTCGACGGGGCAAAGAATTAATTCCTCGGCCGACGATGCCAGTGGCATAGGCATTTCCAGTAAGTTACATTCAACAATCAACTCACAGCAAAAAATAGCTCAGAATTTGGGTAACTCTTTATCTTTTCTGCAAACCCAGGCAGGGGCTTTACAAAGTGCAGGAAAAATTCTTACCAGAATGGCAGAGTTGAAAACCCAATCCATGGGAGTTGCCAGTAACGCCAAGGATAAGCAAAATTATAATGAGGAATTCATGGAGCTGCAGTATGAGCTTCGGCAGATAAGTGGCGGAAAGTTTAACGGTGTCAGTTTATTTGCAAAACCCACCGTACAGGACCATGCTTTGCAATCAATTCCCCAAATTCAGTCTCAGGCTTCCACAACCGTCAGCTTGGCCCGCAATTTCCTTTCCGGGGAATTCGTTGGTGCGAGTGGGGAAGTTGTCGGAGGCCGGGATTTTGAAACGGTTACCACGATTACGGAGCCATTGCCTTTAGCTACAGCTTCGAGTTCAACCGGTGTAGATGCTAATGGTAACAAACTAGCTACTGGTGAAGTGGATACAAATTGGTCTGTAACCGGACCCACATCAATAGAGCGCCTTGCAGTAAGTGCACAGCCAAATCCATGGGCGGATGAAACGGCAACGGCTGGGTGGATTGGGAAAATTGATGGTGGCATAGGCGCATATTTATATTCCATGGCTTTTGACTTGACTGATTGTGACCTGGCACAGGTCGAAATTCAGGGTTTAGCTGCAACTGACAACCAAGGATCAGTTTTTATAAACGGGCAAGATTTAGGTTTTTCTTTTCCGAATGAGTATGAAGCTTTACAACCTTTTACTTTGCAAACAAACCAAAGTGGTATGCTGGTTAACGGAGATTTTACTGTCCCAAATCCCTTAATTGTCGGTATCAATAATGTCACCGTTCAGGTTATAAATGGAGGTGGTCCAACCGGGCTTCTCTTCGATGAATTACAAATTTCAGCTTCCCGGATTGTGACCACCCAAGTTCCAACTGATACCATAACTTATGCCGGGCTTGATCAATTTACGCTGGATGATTTTAAGCAGTTTGAGCAGAGTTTAAGCAATGCCCTGGCAGTCAATGGTTCCGAGCAGGCGAGAGTCGCAAACTCTATCCAGCACCTTGATGCCACTGCGAGCAATCTGCAGGGTTCTTACAGCCGGATTCATGACTTGGATTTTGCTGTAGAGACGACGAAGTTGGCAAAACAACAGATTCTATCTCAGGCGTCAGCTCAGATGATGGGCAACGCAGTGAGAAGCACGGATTTGGCCAAAAAGATTATTGGCTTAGCCGAATAGAGTGTCTCTACCTGGCAAAGTCGAAGCAGGCAACCTGTTCTCCGTTGCGGGCAAATAAATAACCTCCAACCAAAGCAGGGCCGTTCCAGCAACGGGCGTTGCTCAAGAGTTGAAAAGATTGCACTTCTTGAAAACTTTGGGGATTCGCCTCTACAATACTCAGCACCCCGGTGCTTCCAAGGATAAGCAGTTTATCTCCCGAGAGGATGATACGTCCATAGCCGTACTTTTTCCCCCGCCATTGAAGAGCCCCGTTCTCCGCTTTGAGGCAGACAAGTAAGTTTTCGCTCAACCCGTATATAAACCCATTATGGATGACCGGGTTGGAAAACTTGGCTTTGAGGTTTTTCGATCTCCAGGCCGTTTTAATTTCATACTTTTCACCCTCTTTATTCAAGCTCCAGCATTCCGCACCCCGGCCATATCCCGCCGCAACAAGAATTGATTTATCTGTCAAGGCGAGGGGCTGTGCAATCTGGGCATTATTGAGAAAGATTTTCCATTTTCTTTCCCACCTGGTTTCACCAGTTAGTGGATTAAGCCCTGCAATTTTTCCTTTGACTGCAACAAGCAGGTGTTTCTCGTTGTGTAACTTCAGGATAGATGGGGAAAGATACACTCCTTCGCCTTGCAATACGGAAGACCATACAAGGTTACCACTGTCTTTATCAAACGCCTGTACCGCACTTTTATTGCCTCCAAGATTCAGAATAACCAGGTTTCTCCACACAAGAGGAGAGCAGGATAGCCCCCACTCCGGGAATTTGTAATCGTTTGAAATCACCTTTTTTTCCCAAAGAATTTTCCCGCTTTGGGGAAGTACTTTCGCCAATATCCCGTTTGAGAATAAAGTATACAAGTGACCACGGTTCAGGGTAGGGGTGGATCGGGGACCAGTACCACTCATCATATCCTCCCATTTGGTGGGTTGCCCAACCCGCCAGGCTTCCTGCCCAGATTCTATTCTCCGGGCAACCAGGAATTCCTTCGATCCATCTTGCTCAAGGGTGAAAAGTAAGTCTTGGTTGCATGTCAGGGATGAGTGTCCCTGACCAGCTGGCCAAATCCATTTGGTTGCGGGTCTGCGATCCCAGGCGATATGAATATTTTGGTCGGGGGCAATGCCTAAGCGGTTGGGGCCTCGAAACTCAGGCCATACCCTATCAATTTCCCTGAATCCCTTTTCCTTATTTTCGAAAATTTCAATGGTTTTTGTTGGACTCAGGCCAAAATGAGGAACCATGCCGCCACGCCACTCCATGGAAACACAACCCGAAACGCAGAGGAGAACCGGGAGGTAAAGAAGGAGGGACAGGGTCGCCTTTTTTATCTTCACTCGGCCTCTACCCATTCAGGGCACTCTCAATGGCTTTAATCAATTTTTTTGAGGACGGAGAGGTCATGCTTCCAAATCTCTCGACTGGTACGCCATTTTTATCGACTAATATCTTACTGAAGTTCCACTTGATATTTCCCTTGAGTGGACCGTTAGCTCCAATGATTGACTCATACAGGGGGTGCCGGTTTGCTCCATTCACATCGATTTTGGAATACATGGGAAAAGTCACGCCAAACTTGGTGGAGCAGAAAGATTTAATTTCCTCTTCCGTACCCGGTTCCTGCCCCCCAAACTGGTTGCAGGGAAAGCCGCAAATGACCAGGCCTCTGTCTTTGTATTGCTTGTATAATTCCTCAAGGCCTTTGTATTGACGGGTAAAGCCACAACGGGAGGCAACATTGACCATGAGGATTACTTTTCCTTTATGCTCAGCAAGGGTGGTGGGCTCGCCGTCAATCGTTTTTAATGGGTAGTCATAGAGAGAAGATGCAGCAGATAGGCTCATAGTGAAGGTGGTTATAAAAAGTAGGATAGAGAGTTTCATGATTATGTTATGCAGGTCGTTTTAATTTTTCTTGGTTTTGTTTCTGGCTCGAATGGGGATGTGGACTTCCGAGCGTTTGAAGACCCCCGGGACAAATGGGCCATTCCAGTAAACTCCATAAGCATCTCCACTCTGTTCAAATTCTTTATTACTGGCAAGCCAGGCCGTGAGCTTCTTTCTGCTTTCATTGAATCTCTCTTGGGAATAGCTTCCCCTTATTCCGATCGAGACTACTTTCATCGAAGGCAAAACTTTAACTGAGACATCTTTTGTGGTTTTGAATTTTTTTTTCAAATCATCCTCCCCGACAAAAAAACGCATCTTTCCGGGGTTAATGTCAGCTTCCACGGGAGTGGTCATCGATATGTCATGGGAGCTTATGTATCGAAATAGTTTGCGGAAAAGCCCATTGTTTTCACTGAAATAAGACATGCTCGAGGAAGCTTCAAGGGCGGTTCTTTGCGGCAGTTTTAACACCTTGATCTCCCCGACGGGTGTTTTCTCATGCATGGCATCGTATCCCATAGCCTGTAGTGCTATGATAAGGAGTAAAGAGATATAAATGAATGATTTCATAACAGCAAATAAAGCGAAAAAGAATAGGCATCAGATCACAATATGAAAACTCTCGACCGATTGCAATCGAGCAAGAAACGGAAGTAAATTTCATGAAGTCGCTTGGACAACCCGAAAGGTGAGATTAACTCTCGCCTCGATAGGAATCGCGGTTCTTGGGATTTCATGCATCCAATGGTGCTGGGTTTCACCCTGCATAAGGAGAAAACTGCCATTCTTGAGGATGACTTCATGCTTGAGTCCATTTTGTTTGTATTGCTTATGCCGTAATTTAAATTTCCTTTCAGCTCCCAAACTGACCGAGCCAATCACTGGGTTTTTTCCTAATTCTTTTTCATCATCACTATGCCATGCGACCCGGTCTTTCCCGTCCCGGTAGTAGTTGATCAAAACAGAATTAAACCCAGTGCCGGATTTTTTTTCGATCCGCTTCTTGATTTCCAGTAACTCCGGGGTCCAGGGCTTTGCCTCCATTTCAATTCCGGAATACGCGTAGCATATGCCTGGATCTCCATGCCAGGATTCAAGGCGAGGAACTAAGCTTTCTTTTCCGTAGAATCTAATCTTGTTTTGTTTCCATGGAATACTCTTGATCAAGCTATGTAAAAGCCTGCTGGAGTCTTCCGGAGAAAAAAAACTGGGCCAATAATCAATTTGGGCATCAGGCAATGAAAAGCGGGAGGGTTGCTCTTCTCCAAATAAGTCAGGTTGGGTATACATTCTCAGCGGAAGTTTCAGCGAAGCCTGAAGAAGAAAAACTTAGTTTCTTCTCCGGCTGAGATTGAAAGGGAACGGTTTTGGTTTTCAAAAGACAAGCCGTCCCCCTTAGAGAGAGACTGACCCTCCAGGCTCAGGCTACCTTGGATGATTTGCACCCAGCCGTGAGGGAGGCAACTCTGAGGCTCAATGGATAGCTTTTCCCCGGTACTCAAGTGACCCATGTAAAATTCTGCTTTCTGCCTGATCGGGGTAGAGTCTCCCTTGCCATTCTCTGAAAATAATAATTTTCAGCCATTAGAGACACTTTGCTCAATACCCTTTTTTTCTGCGTATCTCGGTTCACCGCCTTCTTCAGCCGGCTTCATCCAAATCTGATAAAGTTCAGTTGATTCTTTGGCCGAGGGGTTGGTCTCGCTGTGGTAGATGCCACTGCCAGCACTCATGTACTGCAATTCACCTTTTTGGATAATGGAGCCATTTCCCATGCTGTCTTTATGTTCAAGTTGACCATTCATGATGTAGGTGAAGATTTCTGCATTTTGGTGGGGGTGCATAGGGAAACCGCTTTGAGGCTCAATCACATCATTGTTCATGACCTGAAGTGCGTGGAAGCCGCAATGGGCAGGGTCATAATAATCAGCAAATGAAAAAGAAAATTTGGCATGCAGCCATCCATGCTCAGCTGTGCCCCGGTCTTCTGCTTTCCTTATTTTTATTTCCATATACTATTATTCTTATTGCCGGAAAAAAAAACTTCAACGCATTCCCCATCTGATTATCTTTTCATTTTTTGTCTTATGCATACACTGGGAAAATGAAAGTTCTTGTAATAGGTGCTGGGATATCGGGTTGTGTAAGTGCCTGGAAACTCGCCCAGTGCGGTCATGATGTGTTGCTTGTGGAAAAGGGCCGAGGGGTGGGGGGGCGTATGGCTACCCGGAGGATGGATGGGGCGCGCATCGATCATGGTGCTCAATTTTTTACGGTTCAGGATTCCCGGATGCAAAAATTAGTTGAAGATTGGCAGGCTGGCGGGTTGGTGGTGCCATGGTACGACCGAATCCCCGGGCGGGACGATTTACCTACCCGGGTACGTTTTCGTGGGACTCAGGGAATGACCTCGCCCGCGAAAGCTCTTGCTCAGGCATTTAGGGTGGAAACAGGTTTTTTTGTTGATCATATACAAAAACATCCGGGTGGATGGCGGGTCACGGAGCAGGGGAGCACTGGGAGAGCTTTTCAATGCGATCATCTTGTGATAACCATGCCCTCTGTCCAAATGCTCGAGCTCTTTGTGCGAAGTGAATATACTTTGGATTCGGAGACTATGAAACGCTTGCGTTCAATCAAACATACCCGGTGCCTGGCTGTACTGGGTACATTAGATCGTCCCTCTTCTTTGGAAAGCCCGGGCACCGTGACTCACCCTGTGGAGGAAATTGACTGGCTTTCGGACAATCAGGTTAAAGGCATTTCTCCAGTTCCATCCTTTACCCTTCATGCATCGGATGCGTATTCTCAAAAGTACTGGGAGTCTCCGGACGAGGAGAGGATACCTCCTTTACTCGAAGTTGCCCAAGAAAAGCTTCAAGCCAAAATAAAATCCTGGGCCTCTCACCGTTGGGGCTTTGCCAAGCCTTTACACACTTTTGGTGCAAGCCACTGGCATTCCAAGGAGGAGAAACTAACCCTGGCGGGGGATGGGTTTGGGGGAGAAAGAATTGAAAAGGCAGCACTTTCCGGATGGGAGGCAGCCGAGGCCATCCTCAATGGATAAAGCTTTTAGAACTTAAACTGATACCCTAATTCGAAATTGCCTCCGTTCTCGACATCCCGTTCGTCGCGAGTAGTAGGTGTCTCTAATTCAAGCTCCCCGGCAAAGTCAAAACCTCCTCCGGCAAACAAGGCATGGTTTCTTCCGATGTTATATTGCAGGTTTGCAAATACCCGGTAAGACCTGAACCTGAGATCTCTCTTTTCGACAACACCTCCGTATACGCCTTCTGTGTGCCAACGGTTCCCCACAAATTGCCCGCCTAAATTAAGTTCCCATTTGCCGGATAGTTTATGGTTATACCGAATAATTGGACCCGCAAACACCAAGGATGATTGCCTGCTTGGTTTCCAGATAAATCCCACGGCGGGGACAAACATGTCATCCCCAATGCCGGTGGTGTATACCGCTCCAAATATCCATTGGAGTTGATTGCTTTGTTCCCATTTGACTCCTGCGATCGTGAGGTAATTGAAGGCATCACTTCCCGTGTTCTCATAATCTCCAGCCAGGCTGGGATTAAACAAAAATAACCAGTCCACTGATTCCGAGTATTTTTTGCTCACAAACAAAGCCAGGTCAAGGGAGTGCAACTGATCTTCCATCAATGGATAAATGCTTGGGTCTGAAATATCCAGTTGGGTGGACTGATACCGAAAACCTGCGGCCAAGGTCCAGTCTCTCACCTGGGAATAATAGAAGGGGGCACGCACTTCCCACTGATCATAGCCAATTTCGGCGTTTAATCCTTTGATTTTCCGGTCGGCAGAATTTTCATAGGAAAAACGAAGAGCAGCGAGCTCAGACATCCCATCCTGGGCATGTGAAAAAAAGGAAAAGATGGATGACCCAACTAGGAGGAGACAGAGGTTTTTTATCATATTACTCTTGATAGTTATTAGAACACCCCCCGTCAAGGAGAGGTTGCTTTGTAAACGATTCCAAAATAGAAAGAAACTGTGTACAGCTTAGAGCAAAAACAAACCTTGCCGGTGTCCCGTAAAAATTTGTGGGACTATGTATCCGTCCCCCAAAATTTAAATCAAATAACGCCCCCTGATATGGCCTTTAGAATAATCGGTGATCTGCCTGATAAAATCTTCCCAGGTTTACTTTTGGAGTACCGGGTGAAAATTCCCTTGCTTGGCTGGACGCCCTGGTTGACCGAGATTAGGTATGTGGAGGAAGGTGTCTCTTTTATGGATGAGCAACGAGTTGGACCTTACAAGTTATGGCTCCATACCCACAGGTTGGAGGAAGTCGAGGGGGGGACTCAAATGACGGATGAAATAAAATATCAAATCCCTTTTGGCCCCCTTGGTAAAATTGCCCATTTTTTATTTGTAGGTAAAACCCTGAGGAAAATATTCGATTTTCGAAGGACGAAGTTAGAGGAAATTTTCCGATAAGCCAGGCCTATGCTCCGAGAATTCCTCACTTCTTTTATGAGCCAACAGTGGGAGGATCTGCTTTTTTTACACTGGCCTGTATCACCCGATTGCCTGGCTTTCAAATTACCCCCGGGGTTGGAACCGGACCTGTTTGACGATGAAGCATGGCTCAGTGTGGTGGGCTTTCGGTTAACTCAATTACGCATTAAGCCCTTTACCCAAATCCCCTGGAGGGATTTCAATGAAGTTAACCTCCGGACATATGTCAAAGACTCAGCAGGTAATAAGGGCGTATGGTTTTTCTCTTTAGATTCCTCTGACCTGCTTGCTGTTCTTGGAGCCCGCTTGATGTATGGCCTGAATTATCGATTCTCCTCAATGCGATCAGGTTTTAAAAGGAACACTATGGGATATAGGGCTGAAACCAGGTTCCCATCCTCCGGCGTTCAGTCAGAACTATCCACGCAATGCCCTCATTTGCGAGATGAAGGGGAAGTGCCAAAGAAAGGAACGATCGATTTTTTTCTTTTGGAACGTTACAGGTTTTGGTCAGCCAAAGTGTACAAAGGTAATTTGTCGACAGGACAGGTTTCTCATCCTCCCTACAACCCTGTTCGCTTATCACAAGCTGAATATAAAGGGGATCTTTTCAGATGCCAAGGGTTGGATGAGCCAGTAACTAAACCGGCTTTAATACACTATTGTAAAGGGTTTCCGGTGACGGCATCTGCCCCGTCTTGGGCGTTTGGTATAGCAGGCCAAGCAAACCACAAGTAAGTGGTGCCCCCCATACGGTTATATCCGTAAGCTTTCTGTTCCCGTAGCTCTTTGGTGGATGAACATTTGTGACCTTGGGTCATCGAGTCTTCGATTAAATTCCATAGGAATTGATCTTGGACAAATTGATCGGTCGGCAGTTTTTTGCGTTCAATGACCGCGCAAAGAGATTCGAATTGAAGATCATCCATTGGAGCACTCGCTACAGCCAAAGTGCACCCAGGGACCGTATCCTTGAGGAGTTCAAAATGAAATTCACCATTGGAGGAACGCGGTGAAAGTAAATTGGCCAGGCAATACATGTTCGCGTCATATTCAGCAAATTCCACGCACCTCTCAGTTATGGGCCCATCAAAAAAGTGTCCGCATTTAACAGTCCCATTCGAGGAGAAGAAGGCGTGTTCGGCTCCCCACCATTTGGATCGTAACAAACCGGCACTGTGTAAACGAATTTTTTCATCTTCTAGAAGTCGAGCCGGGTCAAGGTCGCGGAAGGAAGCCCGCATAATTTTGAGCTGGTCCCGGCAAAGATAAAAGAGTCTTCTCGTGTCGGCTAAACTCGGTTGATTTCCACGGAGACGATCCGAGAAAAAAGACAAAGAAGGGAGTGTGGCGAGGGCTGTTCTTAGGACAGACCTTGAGGCTTGGCATTCTCCGCTCCATGAATGCTCAAGGGTTCTGAGGATGAGGTCCGAAAAGGACTCCTGCCCGCGCAGGAACTTTTGTAAATCGGTAAAATCCCCAGCCGCCGCCCTGGAGTCCCCAGCGAGTAGAGGCAGAAGTCTGACTAAACTTTGGTAGCTATCCTCAATGTTGCCAGTCACAGCCTTATTTTTGAGGTCTGATATGTCCGCACTAACTCCTCCCCCGGAGTATCGGCTATCAAATGCCGTAAAATTATCCCTTAAAAAAGAAATATCCTGGCTCTCCAGAAATGGGTCAAGATTCATTTCGGGGTGGGTGTGGGCGAGCACCCTTTGCCTGAGTTCTTTACCGAGTTGAGAGGGTGGGGCAGTCAAGGAAAGTTTGGCAAACCCGTCTTGTGCATCGGTGAGAAGTTGCTGGGCAAGCTCATCCTCCTCAATGCGGGCTTCAAAGAGAATCGCTTCCTCTTTGGGGAGAATACCGAGGGTGTAGTCTACAGCTAATTGTTTAAGGGATTCCAAAGTCATGATCTAAACTATTTTCATTGCCCGACTTCTCAAGCTTATCGAGGGGCTTTTTCGAAGGTGGCAATGCTTGAGGCAGAAAATGTGGAGCATCTTATTCATTTCGTAGGGTGGAGAGAGAATTTCGGAGTTTTTCAATTCCTAAACGAATCCTGGACTTTACCGTGCCCAGGGATAAGTTCAAACGGGCTGAGATTTCCTGATGGTTCAGCCCTTTGAAGTAGGACAGCTCCAATACCCGTCTTTGCTCCTCTGGTAAGCCCAGGAAAGCATGCTGAAGGTGGCTCCGTTCATCGCTAAGGGTGGCTTCTTCTGCTCCATCAATGAGGTCTGAATCCGGTTTTTGAGATAGTGTTTCATCTGATTCTCCCCGATCAAGCCTTCGTTTTCGCGAGCGATACCTGTCAATGCTTCGGTTACGAGTGATGACCAAAAGCCAACTACTTAGTTTTCCTTTCTCAGGAGAGAAGGATTCAGGTTTTCGCCAAAGGTAGGAAAAAACATCCTGGATGACCTCTTCTGCCTCCCACCGGTCTCCGAGAATCTCAATAGAAAGAGAGAACATGGCACCCGCAAAGCCGTCATAAAGCTGAGCAAATGCGTTCGCATCTCCCTCCCTTATTCTAAACCATATTTCATTATCAATTACTGGCATCTGTTATTACCCCACATATAGCTCAATAGCTTTGTCCACAAAGGGCTTAACCCGCAAACGATTTTTTCAAAAAAAAGAAGAAAATGATGGGTGCAAACTGTGAAAGATGGGACCAGAAGCTTGATCCTATTGTTCTATTTGATGTGCCTTCAGGTTTTCCAGGGAGATTAGTTGCAGTGCAGATTCTTCACAAGCCTCAAGGTTTACTTTTGGGGCAACTCCTGCCTCCCATGCTTCCTGCCACCGGCTTGCACACAAACACCAGCAATCCCCCTCTTTTAGCCCCGGGAAATCATACTCGGGCAATGGAGTGCTTAAGTCGTTACCCTTTGATTTGCTGAAAAGGAGGAAGTCCTTGGTCATCTGGGCACAAACCACATGTTTGCCACCGTCATGGGAATCTGTTTCGCAAGACCCATTCCGGTACCAACCGGTTTTGAGCTTTTGACAGCATGGTTTAAGCGGACGCCCCAGCACATTTCTGGGGCCTTCTTTTTGAATGGGTGCAATCATGACTACCCATACAAGCCTGATTTTAATTTCTCTCAAGGTTGAAAATTTTATTTCATGCGTGACCCTTCCAGGAAAACGCGCAGGTTTAATTCAAAATGAATCTATTTCTAACTCAGTTTTCAGGCCTATTGTGGGAGAATCTTATTTACCTGTTATTGGGTGGAGGTCTTTTTTTTGCATTCATTTCAAGATTTTCTCCTTTCAGGTATTTGGGCCACGGGTTTCAATTGCTTTGGAAATCCCAGGAAGAAAAACGGGCACCGGGGGAGATCAGTCATTTTCATGCCCTTTGCAGTGGATTGGCGGGGACTGTGGGTATGGGAAATGTGGCGGGGGTTGCGATTGCCATTACTCAAGGGGGGCCGGGTGCTCTTTTTTGGATGTGGGTATGTGCCCTGCTGGGAATGGCCACAAAATTCTACACTTGCTCGCTGGCCGTGATGTATCGCGGGAAAGATCAAAATGGAAAGGAGCAGGGGGGGCCCATGTTTTTCATTGAGTATGGCTTAGGGAAAAAGTGGCGACCTCTTGCGTTATTTTTTGCAGCTTGTGGAATGTTTGGTTGCCTGCCTCTTCTGCAATCAAATCAGCTTACCCAGATTGTCCGCTCGATGTTTTTCGAACCACAGGGTTGGTTTGTGGGTACTGCGGTTTCGGTCCAGGTTGGAAATATTATTTTTGGTCTTTTACTTGCAGTTTTAGTCGGCTTTGTTGTGGTCGGTGGGATCAAGCGAATTGGTTTGGTTGCCTCCCGTTTAGTTCCTGGGATGGTTATCCTGTACGGCGGAACCTGTCTGGTAATTCTTGCTCTTTATTGCGAACGGATAATTCCATCCTTTTCCCTGATTTTTACCGACGCTTTTACGGGTGAAGCTGCCGCAGGTGGGGCTCTGGGAATGGTCATCGTAACCGGAGTGAGACGAGCTGCTTTCTCAAATGAGGCGGGAATGGGTACGGAGGCAATGGCCCATGGGGCCGCGAAAACCAAAGAGCCAATAAGAGAGGGGCTGGTCGCAATGTGGGGACCTGTTATAGATACCCTACTGATGTGTACCTTAACCGGTTTGGTTTTGCTGGTAACCGACACATGGGTTTCGAGTGAGGGGGATGGCGTTCTTTTGACCACTGAAGCCTTTGGGAAAGCTATTCCTGGACTTGGCCCTTACCTGCTTCTGGCAGGGGTGCTTTGCCTGAGCTTTTCCTCGATGCTGGGCTTTTCCTACTATGTGGTCAAGTGTGGTTGCTACTTATTTGGGCCTAGGGCCAGGTTACCCGTTTTGGGGTTTTACCTAGCCACGATCGTTATTTCAGCCACTGCCACAATTTCAGAAATAATTAATTTCCTTGATATTGCTTTCGGTTTGATGGCGATCCCTACAATTTTGTCCAGTATTTTGCTTGCCCCCCGGGTAAACCGGGCGGCCCGAGCATACTTTGCCAAAACCTAATGAAATAGAAATTTGGAGAAAAAGCGGGAAGGAAATTGAATGGTCCCTTTGTCAGTATTCCTGGTTGGAAGTCGGCTGGGTTTCATTCACTGGATTTACTCCGTTTAATCGACGATTGTATTCGTTTAGAATTGACCGAGTGCTCGAGGTGCCGCAGCGAGTCACCCCAAGGTCCCGAAAATGGATCAGGGTATCCAGATCTCGGACTCCACCCGAAGCCTTAACTTCAATGGTCCCCGAAGATGCTTCCAACATGACTTGGACATCCTCCAGTTGTGCACCCACACAAGAAAATCCTCCCTGTGCTTGTTTAACAAAGCCAAAACCCGTTGAAGTTTTTACCCAGTTTGCTCCCGCGTTTTTGGAAACTTCGCAGAGCTTTTTGATAAGATCTTTCCTGGATAAACCCGCACCGCCCTCGGTCAGGTAATCGGTTTCAAAAATCACCTTCACCAATGACTGGTGTTTTGACGCTTCTTTTACGACACCCTTGATATCATCTTCGACAAACTCCCAGTCTCCACTCATCGCTTTGCCAATGTTGGCAACCATGTCAATCTCACGAGCACCGTGCAAGCAGGCCAACTCGGTTTCATACCTTTTGGACTCTGAAGACACACTCCCATGGGGAAAGCCAACCACGCAACTGACAAGGACCTGGGAATTCTTTAAAATTTCAGAGGCGTAACTCACATGATAGGGCTTTACACAAACGGTGGCTACCTGGAACTGGTCACAAAGTTCACAACCTTTTAGTAATTCATCATCGTTGAGAGTTGGGTGGAGAAGAGCATGGTCGATCATGCCTGCAATTTCCTGGTAAGTATACTTCATCATAGTTTGGTAGAAATTGGTATTTTGGCGAAAGTGGCAAGCACCGACTTTCGATCGGACCAAGGCTTGATCTTTTTGGAGGTCAAGGCATAATCATGTTGCCATGAGCGATCTTTTTAAAAAAGCACAAACTGAAGGGAATAACGCTCATGCTCCCTTCTTAATTTTCAAGTTTTGGGCAACTCTTACAAGAAGGAGTGAGGGAATATTTTGGAAATTCAATGTGCAACAGCCTAGCCAAAAGGCAATTTATGCGGAGGTTTTTCTTCCAACTTCTTTCAATCGGAACCTTTTGAAAGACGGATGAGTATTGCCACCATTTTAGCAAAGCTAAGAGATCATGATTCTTTGCGAAAAGAAGAAATTGATGAATTTTCGAGCGGTCTCGCCAATGGAAAAGTCAGTGATGCACAAGCTGCTGCGTTTGCCATGGCGGTTTGCCTGAATGGATTAAGTGAAGAGGAACGGGTGAACCTTACCCAGGCGATGCGGGATACCGGAAAGATTCAGAAATGGAACCTGCCAGGACCGGTGGTCGATAAGCACTCAACCGGAGGTATCGGAGATAATACTTCGCTGGTACTGGCCCCAATGCTCGCTGCTTGTGGGGCCTATGTCCCAATGGTTTCCGGGCGAGGCCTGGGGCACACGGGGGGGACTCTTGATAAGCTCGAGTCCATACCCGGCTACCGGACGCAGGTGACAGGTGAGGAATTGGAATTGGTGGTTAAAGAGGTCGGCTGTGCCATCGTGGGAGCCGGTGAGGGAATTGCCCCTGCGGATAAGAGACTTTATGCAATTCGGGACCTTACCGGTACTGTTGAGAGTGTAGACCTGATTACTTCTTCTATTCTCTCAAAGAAACTGGCCGCGGGGCTGGAGTCATTGGTTTTGGATGTAAAAGTAGGAAGTGGGTCCTTCATGAAAGACATCAAACCGGCAAGGGTACTGGCTCAATCCTTGGTTAGAGTCGGGAATGGTGCAGGTTGTAAGACAATGGCCTTACTGACCGATATGAATCAACCTCTTGCTCATGCCGCGGGCAATGCCCTGGAAGTAAAATCCGCACTTAAGTTGTTAAGGAATGAACCCGGTGAAGAACGGCTGCTGGAAGTGGTTTTATCACTGGGGGCTCTTTTATTGGCCAATGTGGGATTAGTGGACGACGAGGTAAGTGGAAGAGTGATGTTGCAAAAAACTTTAGAAACTGGTCGGGCTGCCGAGATTTTTGGGCATATGGTTCACCGCCTCGGGGGACCGAGTGATTTTGTGGATCACTCATATCGTTATTTGAGTAATTCTCAAGAGATGGAGTTTTTCCTTTCGTCTAACTCGGGTTTCCTAGAGAAAGTGGATGGACGGCTCCTCGGTCAAGCGGTTATTGAACTGGGCGGGGGGCGGAAAATGACGAATGATATCCTTGATTTTTCGGTGGGGCTCGATCAATTTGTAAGGATTGGAGAGAAGGTGAATGAAGGGGACCCTTTATTACGAATACATGCCGCTACCGAGTCACATGTTGAAGCGGTGAAAATACTGCTTTCACAAGCTTTTAAATTCTCAGAAGTACCGGTAGGGATCCCTGGGGTAATGATAGAAACTATGAGGTAAGGCAGGAGGACAATCTTACTGTTTTAATTCTTCAATGGTGCAGTTAGGATTCTGCTTTTTAGCTGTAGAAAAAATAGAGTATACTTTTTGATGAACTTTCTTCCGAAAGCTGAAAACCATCTGTTTTGATGAAATCCCTCGGCCAGCTCAGGCTTTACAACAATCTAAGTTTTGGTTTGATTTGGAAGTGATGGAAATTTACCTCATGCTCAACGGCACTCAGGTCGGTCCCTACAGGCTTGAGGATGTGCAGGGCTGGATTAAAGCAGGTTATGTAAAAATGGATGACCCCGCATGGTATGATGAGTGCGATGATTGGATCACGGTTAAAGAAATTCCCAAAATTAATGAGGTCACGGCTGGGCATACTGTTGGCGGACATCTGGTGCCCCCTTTTGAGGCATACAACGGGGACGAGCCCTACGTATTTATAAGTTATGCCCATAGGGACAGTGCGGAGGTTTTTAAGGAGATCAGTAAGCTCAACGATGCAGGTTATCATGTTTGGTATGATGAAGGTATTGAAGCCAGCAGCGAATGGCCCGAGGAAATTGCCAATGCGGTGATTGGATGTGCGGTGTTTCTTGTTTTTATCTCTCCCCGGTCAACCGCCTCGGTTAATTGCCGAAATGAAATCAACCTGGCTCTTAATGAGGATAAACCTTTTCTGGCGGTTCATGTGGAGGAATCTGCTTTACCTCCCGGTTTGCGATTACGAATGGGGGATTTGCAGGCCATTTTAAAATATAAATTACCAGAAGACCGGTATCAGAAAAAAGTGAGAGATGCTTTGGACCAATTGCTGGGCAAGAAAAAGAAGAAAATCCGCTCCAGGCCTGCCACTGCTGCCGCCACCACATTTGCGAAGATGGAATCCAATGAAGGGGTTCTATTTACGGGAAGCATAAAGAGCAGGGGGAAGAAAAAAGTAAAGACGGTTGCCACATCATCTGTCGCACAGGGCCCAAGTGTTCAGCTTTCAAAAAAGAAATCTGGGTTGTGGCTTGGGCTTGCCATCGCCGTGGTCGTCTTAATCGGTGGGTACTCTTTTCTTGACCCGGATGGGCAGGATGGGGGTTCAGTCGCTGCGTTTGTCAAGGGTAAGCCTTGGACCGTGCCTTCGATTGGACTGGAAATGAACTGGTGTGAGCCCGGTGTATTTTATATGGGAAGCCCGGAAAAGGAAAAGGGCAGGAATCAAGATGAAACCCGCCATGAAGTTACCCTGACCCAAGGCTTTTTCCTGGGGAGGTTTGAGGTTACCCAAGGGGAGTGGAAAACAGTTATGGGCACCTCACCGAGCAAGTACTTTGGACCCAAGCGGCCAGTGGAGAATATAACTTGGGATCAGGCAAAGCGATTCTGCCAGGAACTGAGCCTCACTGAGAAAAGAGCAGGCCGTTTACCCGAAGGTTGGTGTTATGATTTACCCACCGAAGCCCAGTGGGAATATGCCTGCCGGGCTGGGACTGACAGCACTTTTTACTGGGGAAATGCCATCGGACCTAGTCATGCCAATTATCTTGATACCGGGGTTGGGGAAACAACCCCAGTGGGGAAATATCCCTCGAACCCATGGGGGTTTTACGACATGTTGGGTAATGTCGCTGAGTTTTGCTTTGATTATTATCAGCCGTTTTCAGCCATTGCGAAAAAAGATCCCATTACAATGGAGGAAAGTAAATACAGGGTCGACCGGGGGAATTCTTTTATAGATGAGAATGTGAACTTGAGAATTGCACGAAGATTAAAAAAGAATCTTTCCTACACAGGGAAAACAGGCTTTCGTATTTGCCTAAAGATGGTACCGACCACACCGAAGGAAGGAAAAATCAAAAGCATTGAGCCCCCCTCAATTGACTTAACCCGTGGATTAGCCGGATGGTGGAAGTTTGATGAAACCGAGGGTGTGGTCGCCAAAGATTCCAGTGGTAAGAAGCGTAAAGGTGAGCTTAAGAATTTTGATGCCGATACCATCCGATGGGTGGAGGGACCAGTAGGAAATGCCCTACGGTTCGATGGCGAGGATGATTTTGTCGATGTTGGAGATTTTGAATGGGGAGGGGAATGCTCTTTCAGTAGTTGGGTAAAATACAATAAGTTCCATAAATGGTCCAAGGTCTTTTGTTTTGGAAATAAAAAGAAATTTAACATCTTGCTGGGAAATTTTGGTAGTTCAAGGTCTTTAGTATTTGAAAACCAACTAATCGGAACCAAACAACGTCTGGAAATTCAGAAATTTTGGGAACCTTGGAGTTGGTTTCATGTCGTTTGCCGAGTTGACGAATCAGGCCAAATCGAAGTTTTTAAAAATGGAAAGCTGGTGGAAAGCCAGAAGAATCAATTGACCTCAAAAATTCTGCGGGAAAGTCAGTTTTTCGGAAAATCGAATTGGGCTGATGAATATTTTAATGGAGAATTGGACGATCTTCGGATTTACGACCGGGCCATTACTGAAGCTGAGGTACAAGCCTTGCATGCAATCGGAGATGTTGAGTCAGTTGGGGGAAAACCAGTCGAAGGTAAGCCTTGGACCATTCCCTCCATTGGATTGAAAATGATTTGGTGTAAGCCGGGGACTTTCATGGCTGGTAGCCCTGAAAATGAATCAGGCAGAGATGCGAGTGAAGATCAGAAAAAGATTAGCTTTAAAAAGGGGTTCTTTTTGGGGAAGTATGAGGTGACTCAAAAACAGTTTCGTGACCTCATGGGCATAAACCCACAAAGTGCATATAAGAAAGATGATAACCCGGTTTTGAATGTTACCTGGGATCATGTGCTGGATTTCTGTGACAAAGTAACGGAAACAGAAAGAAAAAAGGGAAGGCTGCCAAAAGATTGGTTTTACTGTCCACCTAGTGAGACTCAATGGGAATATGCCTGCAGAGCAGGTACCACAACTGCTTATTCCTGGGGAAAAGATATTGATCCAAAATTTGCCAACTACAAAACAACCCGTCCTTTTGGTCCAAAAGTAGTTGGCTTATATCCTCAAAATAATTGGGGTTTTTATGATATGCTTGGAAATGTTCAAGAGTGGTGTAGTGACTCGAAATTGAGAGGAGGATCCTGGAATAGTTCAGGATTTGAGGTTCGATCCGCATCTCGTACAAATCATGCCAGGCATGGGGGGACGACTGGCTTCCGGATCAGTTTACAAAAAAAGTAAGGAGACTTCTAACCCAGCTATGAAATAGCCGGGGGATGCATGAGGTTATCTTATCGAAACACTAAAGCTTAAAGCTATTTTTCCAAGTGAACGCTGGCGAAATGTATTTTAGTTTCCGTCACCTCTGCCTTTGAATGTAAGTTCAGCCACGCCTGATTTGTCGAGATCCCCGAGTCCTGCGGCTACCATCTTTTCATATTGGGCGAGAGTGGCCTTGGCCAGAGGGACTTCGATGCCAGCCTCTTCTGCCACCGCGATTGCAATCCCAGAATCCTTGGCGGCATGTTCCGCGGAAAAATAACATTCGTGATCCCGACCAAGCATATCCTCGGCATCGGTTTCCAAAACCCTGGAATTCGCCCCGGTCTGAGAGAAAATTTCGCAGAGCATTTTCAGGTCCAGGCCGAGAGCGTCTCCGATGCCCAAGCCTTCAGCGAGGGCGGCTGTGTTGATATTCATAACCATGTTCACCAGTGCCTTAACCTGAGCTGCCCGGCCGGCTTCTCCGACAAAGCGAAGGTTGATGCTGAGGTCATCGAGCAAGTCCTTGACGCTGTCAAAAATTTCCTTTTTCCCGCCAATCATCAGGTAAAGCGTACCTTCCCTTGCCTGGGTAATGCTGGATGCCATGCAACCTTCAAGGGTGGTGGCCCCATTCTCAGCGGCTGCTTGTTCCAGCTTGATATGCATAGCGGGAGAAAGGGTGGCGCAGTTAATAAAGAGAGTGCCTGCGGCGTTCTTAAAAAGATGGTCATCCGTACCAAAAAAAATGGATTCCATGGCGGCGTCATTGGTGACCACCGTCAGCACGATATCTGACTGAGCAGTAACATCTGCAAGAGAGGCTGCATGAATACAACCAAGTTCCTCGGCGAGGGATGCGGCAGCCTCGTGATTTACATCATACACGCAACGGAGGGTGTATCCTTTGTCCTTGAGGTTGCGGGCCATATTGGCTCCCATGCGGCCAACGCCCACAAATCCGATATTTTTTTCTCTTGAGTTCATTGTAAGGTGTTTGTTCTTAAATTTGGGTTTAAAGGGTAAAAGATTCTTTACCTTTGATGATTCTCATGCTGAATATGTCGAACATATTTTTCGAAATCTTCTCTTTTTCACAAACTAAGGTTTCGAACCTACAAACAAATTCACTAACCCTCAATCTATCTACCTATTATGTCTAAAATTGTTCCTCTTATCAGCTCGGGTATAGCGGGCCCCAACGGTGTTCTTCACCTCCCTCGTCTTTGGCAAAAAGCTTCCCTCGAGGCAGCCGGTAAACTTGCTGACGGATATCCCGGTATTGGAGCCGGGTATGACTCGATGGTGATTGATGCCCTTGGCTTGGATGCAGATGCAGTGCGTGCTTTTATCACCGATTCCAAACCTACCTATCCACAGTTTGAAGCCTGGATTGCCGGGCAACCCGGTGTGAAATTGGATGCAGATACCATCCAAACCCTCAATGACTCCATCACCGGATACATTCATGATGATGCCACCAGGCAGGAAATTCTTTCAGCGAATGGTTTATCTGACGGAGATCCCAAGGATGCAATTAACCTCAATAACCTCGATGATTGGTTGGGGTTTCATGCCGCGGAAATTGCCTGAGTTTATTTTCTCTCATTTTCAATGGAAGAGCCGGCTCAAGGGTCGGCTCTTTTTTTGAGAAATGATATACTTGCAAGCCGAAGACTGATCAAGTAATCCATAGCCCATGAATGAAACCATTACCAATCCCCAAGGGGAAATTTTGGATTATACTTTTCACGATGCGGGTTCTCGCACCCGGGACCTTTTAATCATCGGTCACGGGGTAACCGGAAATAAAGATCGTCCCTTTGTCGTGGCACTTGCCCAGTCCGTTGTCAGTGAGGGCCTTTCGGTCTTACGATTCTCATTTTCAGGAAACGGTGCCTCGGGTGGAGATTTTCGGGATGCTACGATTTCCAAGGAAGTGGATGATTTGAAAGCGGTTGTGACGGCGGCGGTAGCCAACGGTTTTAAGGTTACTTATGCAGGGCATAGTATGGGCGGGGCAGTAGGAGTGTTGGCAGCCGCCAGCGATGACCGGATCCGTAACCTAATTTCATTGGCTGGTATGGTTAACACCCAAGCCTTTTACGAAAGGGAGTTTGGAGAGGAAACGCCGGATAAAGGATGTATGTGGGAGGAGCCGGAATGCCCCCTTTCCTCCAAATACAAGAATGATATGTATGATATTTCTTCGGTATTAAAGGACGCCTCTGCTGTCCAGGTTCCCTGGTTGTTGGTACATGGGGATGCTGACGATGTGGTACCGATCGAAGACTCAAGGGAAATTTTTGCCGCTGCCAATGAGCCTAAACAGCTGATTGAAATACCGGGAGCCAATCATGTATTTTCAGGTGAAGGCGAGGAACCCATGGTGGAGGCGGTAATTTCCTGGTTGGGAGAAAAACTCGCTTAGTCACCGAAGTTGTAAGCTTTCCTTGTAATCTTGCAAAGGTTTTACCGAAGACATGATCAATCTCCGTCTACCATACGACCCAGTCCACCAAGCAAGGATCCTTCGCCCTGGTTTTTCCCTCCACCGCTTGGTGCGCATTGAAGCACCCGGTCGGCTAATCTTGAAAAAGGCAGGCTTTGCAGCCACACGGTTCCATGGCCCCTGAGCGTGGCGAGAAATAGGCCCTCACCCCCGAAAATCATGGATTTTAAACCGCCGGCCATTTGAATGTCGTAGTCGACACTTTCCTCAAATGCGACGATGCAGCCGGTGTCGACACGGATAGTTTCCCCCTGAAGTTCTTTTTTTACCACGGTGCCCCCGGCATGAATAAAGGCTTTTCCATCGCCCACTAGCTTTTGTAGAATGAAGCCTTCACCTCCGAAAAATCCGGCCCCCAGCTTTTTTTGGAAAGCAATGGATACTTGGGTGCCATAGGCGGCGCATAAAAATGAATCTTTCTGGCAAAGTACTTGGTTTTGATGTTTAGGGAGGTCTACGCATATGATCTTACCCGGAAAAGGGGCGGCAAAGCTAACTCTTCTTTTGCCTGATCCGTGATTGGAGAAGTGAGTCATGAAGATGGATTCGCCGGTAAGGGCCCGTTTGCCAACATCCAGAAGCTTACCGAAAAGCCCCTGGTTGGGTTGGGAACCGTCCCCCATTTTTGCCTCAAAGGTAATCTGGTCATCCATGTAGTTCATGGCACCTGCCTCGGCGATAACGGTTTCGCCAGGGTCAAGCTCCACCTCGACAATTTGCATATCATCTCCAATAAGTTCGTAATCTATTTCGTGACTCTTCATTGGTAAAATCATTAGGGAAATTAGTTTTATGGGCAAACGGGAATTTTTCTTTTCGGATTGGGCTATAAAGGGTAAAAGAATAATTTACACTAGTGGCCAGATTTTCTAGAGGCTCAATGTGTGTCTAAATTGTTTTTATGGCCCTTTTTTCATCAGACTTTATCCCGTTTTTTATCAGGCATCCGAACCTTCGTTTTGAAAGTGAGAAGACTTTGCCATGAAAGAGTCACTCGATTATACTCACCGGCTTCCCAATATAAAGCTTCCGCTTGGTCATAAGCCTGAAGCCATCCGGCAGGCGGTGCTTACCTATCTTGATTTAGAGGATCATCAGGTGAGAGATATTTTCGTTTACCGTCGTGGCTATGATGCGAGAAAAAAAGCGAAAATTCATTTTATCTACACCTTGGATTTATCTTTCACCGAGGATGTGGACCTTGCTGCTTTGGAGAAAAAGTATCATCTCCAACCTGCTCCCGATATGCTTTATCAACCTGTGTTTTCTGAAAGGGTTGGTATCTCTTATGCCGACGAGGATGACTACCAACGGCCCGTGGTTATAGGGACAGGCCCTTGCGGTTTGTTTGCCGCATTGACCCTGGCTCAGCATGGGTTAAAACCTCTGGTTTTGGAAAGAGGGAAGTCTGTGAGGCAGCGAACCAAAGACACCTGGGGGTTTTGGCGGAAGCAATTGTTCAAAGAGGAAAGCAATGTTCAATTTGGTGAAGGGGGAGCGGGAACTTTTTCTGACGGAAAATTGTGGAGCCAGGTAAAAGACCCTCGGTATTTAGGGCGGAAAGTAATGGAAGAGATGGTCAAGGGTGGTGCCCCCGAAGAGATTCTTTATGTAAGTAAGCCCCATGTCGGTACGTTTCGCCTTGTCAAAATAGTTGAATACTTGCGTGGAGAAATTGAGCGGCTGGGTGGGGAGATTCGTTTTGCCACCAAGGTTGAAAATGTAATAACTGATAATGGAAGAATTACCGGTTTAAAAACTTTTCAATTGGAAACAAAAAAGTCAGACCAAGTAAGGGCATCCAAGGTCATATTAGCCATCGGGCACAGTGCTCGTGATACTTTTGAAATGTTGCATGCTCAGGGTGTTTTTATAGAGCCGAAAGCTTTTTCCATCGGTTTCCGTATTGAACACCCTCAGGGCTTAATTGATCGTGCCAGGTTCGGAAGTCATGACCGTTTTCCAGGGCATCCGGAAAAAATTGTGGAGCATGTGGGGGCGGCTGATTATAAGCTGGTTTATCACGCCAAAAATGGGCGAAGTGTTTACAGCTTTTGCATGTGCCCTGGAGGCACGGTGGTCGCGGCAACATCGGAAGTTGGACGGGTGGTCACCAATGGCATGAGTCAGTATTCAAGGCTGGAACGAAATGCAAATGCCGGCATAGTTGTCGGGATCGAACCCCATGATTTCCGGGCGGATATGCAAAACCCACTTGCCGGAATTCGTTTTCAACAGGAAATAGAATCAAAAGCCTTTAAACTTGGGGGTGAAAATTACTTTGCTCCCGGGCAATTGGTTGGAGATTTTTTGAAAGGAAAAATGAGTCAACGCCTTGGAGGGGTTGAACCTTCTTACAAGCCTGGGGTTTTGTTGACCGATATGACAGGTTCTGAAACCTCAAGCCTGTTGCCTGATTATGTGATCCAGGCAATTCAGGAGGCACTGCCAGAATTTGGCAAACAGTTGCCAGGTTTTGACCACCCGGATTCTTTGCTGACCGGAGTAGAAACCCGTACAAGTGCCCCGATCCGAATCCGCAGAAATGGTGAAAAACACCCATCTGCTTTTGAGTCTATCAATACTGCAGGTTTATACCCGGCTGGCGAGGGGGCAGGGTACGCGGGGGGAATTATGAGTGCGGCGATCGATGGAATTAA
This sequence comes from Opitutales bacterium, assembly GCA_965661905.1. Classification (GTDB taxonomy): domain Bacteria; phylum Verrucomicrobiota; class Verrucomicrobiia; order Opitutales; family Seribacteraceae; genus Seribacter. Next base: position 4,970 of record CBFIFQ010000018.1, on the reverse strand, counting down.
AGTGGCGGAAGCTTTAGCTAAAACCTATCAATCTTCGGTGTAATTCAATGGGCAATATTTGCAGGTGATTAGACCTGAAGTTTGGAAGCAAATAAGGGTTTGGCGCCTAATGAGGTAGATCTTCCTGTATGCGGGATTCGAGCACTCAATCTTTTATGGTTCACCTTGATTAATTCCCATGCTTCAGCGAAACGGAAGACCCACGGCTCGAACGAGTAGATTCCAGGTAAGCGATAAGATCTCTAAGATCACTTTTGGATAAAGCCTGACCCATTGGTGGCATGGCGGAAATAGGAGGTGTTACCTGCGATACCTCATTGCGGTCAAAAGTTAAATCCTTCCCATCCATAGTAACTAGTTTGACTTCTGATCTACCTTCACCCGCAAGTCTTCCCGAATAAGCCTCCCCATTTTTGAGCATTACAGTTGATAGACCATAGCCGGGAGTAATTTCAGCACTTGGGTTGACAATCGACTCCAGTAATTTCCCACGACCGAGACGCTTACCAACCAGGCTTAAGTCGGGTCCCTGCTCACCACCTTTTCCGTTTATTTTATGACATTGCATGCAGGCACCCTGTCCCTCAAACACTTTTGCACCAAGAGCAGCGTCCCCACCACTTAAAGCAAGGCTGTACAGATTGGCAGGTTTAGAAGAGAACCTTTTTACCGTAGACCGGATTTCAGGGTCACTGGATCTTTCAATTTCATGGTAAAGGTCCAGCCAGACACTTCGATCAATTCCATTTTCGCCCGATCGTGTGTTCCAAAATTCGACTAGACGCTCAGGGTGTCGTGCACCAATGCTTATAATTGCCTGCTTTGCCAATTCAGGTGCACCAAGCAAACGCACCGTTTTTTCAGCCCGGGCGGCAACTCCATCAAGATTTCGATTATAGGCTTCTCTCAATGCAAGGGCACACAACTTAGAATCGGGATCTTCTAGAAGTTGTAAAAGCAGGCCATCGGTAATGCCGCCTTCCTCTTGAAGGAGACGGTTATAAAACGCTACGCGTAACTTACTGGAAAGCCCACGGTTAAGAACCTGATTCTGTAAATCATCAATATTTAATGCAATTCCAAGAACTGCGGAAACTTCGGTTGCAAGGGTAAGGAATTTGGTTCTCTTTTCATGTTTAAGGTAGTTGAGGAAGTGGGAGGAATGCTTGCTAGCCAGAACATGTGATTTCTCTCGAGGATGAGAGGATGGGCGCAGGGAACCCAAAAAAGGATCCATGCGTGGATATTGGTCCCACTTCTCTAAGGCATGAAAAGCGAGTGTCTGCACCCTGCTATCAAGAGAAGAATCAGTGGCCATCTCCAATACCCTGGCAAAACCCTCTGCAGTGCCCCGACGGGCAGCGCCTACCAACAGCCGTGCCTGTATGAAAACAGGCAGGCCCTGGTAGTCTACTTTAAGCAAATGAGCCCCAGCTGGTTCATCCACCGCATTTGTATCATATAAAGCACGGATGGCTTCGTGTTTAACCAATTTGTCGGAATCGTTGAGAAAATCGGATATGCCAGGATGTTCCATTTTACGAAGTATGATAACCCCTAGCAATCGAACCTCTGCGGATGTATGTTTGGACCAGGACAAAGCTTGGGCAGGCGTGGTGATCCGGTGAAGAGCGGAGAGGATGGCATGACGAAGGGTAATATCAAAAGAGGCCCCGTGGTTTTTCTCAGCAATTTCAATAAGAGAATTCACTGACTTCTCATTTCCAATTGGAGATATACGCCCCAATGCAACCGCAGACAAGGAAGCCACCCGCGGTGAGATATCCTTGAGCCCGGCAAGCAAGGCATCCCTTGCTTCCGAAATCTTACTGTCACCGCAGGTACGAGCCGCATTGGCCCGCAACTCAAGGATTGAATGAGATAAAGTATGAACTATTTGTTTTTTGGCATCCACATTACCCGTACGGGCAAGTTGACCTAACCCCCACACAGCATGCAAGGGGGCAAGTTCACCTTCTTTGGCATTCAATAAAACCTGGCTAAACAAGGCAAGGGCTTGGTCCGGACCTTTTTTTACAATGGCAAACTGGGCTTCCTGTCGTACCCTTTGGTCGGTATGATTGAGCAGAGAGTTTAGTTCACTTAATGAACGGTGGGCAAAGCCTTCCTTAACAAGTTGAGCGACTTCTTTTCCTGCCTTTTGCAAAGAGGAGTCAACTGGCTCGGCAACCTGGATACTCCCCTGGTCATCTGGGCGCCACCCTGAGCCGTATTCGACAAAATACACCCGTCCGTCATAACCAAGAGCTACATCGGAAGCATTGAGTGCGGAGAGAAAAGGGGTTACTTCGCCAACTTTAAATCCTGAACCCTTTGCTTCTACAGCAATGGTGAGCACCTCTGATCTTGTTGGTGAGCCGCGGAAATTACACATTAAAAATTTCCCCCGTAATTCTGGGGGAACTGCTGGTCCTGTCATCTGTACCACCCCAGAAGGTCCGTTCCCCACATGCCCGACAGGTGGATAAATCCATTGAGGTGCTGATGGGCTGTAGAGTTCACAGGAACCTTCCCCTACCCAAGTCGCCTGCCATAGCCGGAAATCTCCCCAGTCCAGTTTGTTCGCATGCTGATGATGAGACTGGTAATCCGCAGTCCAGCCGGAATCAGTATTGTCCAGTACATAAACCACCCGTGCCCGGTCACCAAAGTCCCCGGTGTTGTCGAAAGTGAAAAGATTTCCAAATTCATCAAAGGCAATCTCCTGCGGGTTGCGTAACCCATGAGCGTAGACCTCGAAATTCGAGCCATCATCCTGGCAACGGAACACAGCCCCGCGTTGAGGTGCCGAAAGGCGAACCCCATGGTCATCAACCACACTGTAACCGCGGTCTCCCACACTGAAATACAAAAGGCCATCTGGGCCTCGGATCACTCCATGAAGATCATGTCCCTTGAAGCAGTTTCGCACCCCAAATCCCTCGACCAGGCGAACATGTTGCTCTGCATACCCATCCCCATCCTTATCCGTTAATTTTCGCAAGGAGGGGATGCAAGTGTAGTAGACTGCATCTCTTTCAGCCAATACTGTAAAACCGATTCCATCGAGCGTTTCTTTGCATCGGTCATCAAAAACTGTTCCTGTATCAGGTACACCATTACTATCTGTATCCACAAATTGTAACACTCGGTCGGTGGTGCCTGTGTACCATGCCATTTCCACTTTGTCCTGATTTCTTTGGTAGCTGGTCAAACGGTCCTCAACTGTCTTTAGAAGGTAGTCTTCCCTTGTAATCCATTCAGATCCTCTTGTGTCCGGGACTCCTTTGGCCATTCGTCTCGCTTCGTTTATGAAGGCACGACCCTGAGGGTCGAAGTCAATGGAAGCAGGACCCTTCATCTCAGGATGAGTCAACCAAGTGCTTCCCTTATAACCCGGGTGAAGTTCGCCTCCCCTGAAAGGACCCGTTTGATTCGAGAAACCTGTAAAAGTAGTAGGCTTATTCCCGGCTTGAAGCAGGATGTTCAGGAAAAAAAATGAAGCGGTAATATGGACTGCATAAAGAGATGAACTCATAAGGAATCAGTATTTTCCTTTTTTTTTAAATGGCAATCCCTTGGTCACCATTTTTTATATTTTAATTCATCCAGATTGCTGGAGGTTCTTTATCTCTTGGTGATTTGAACACATGAGAATTTGGACCACAGATCCAGATGCCAGTTCACCCTATTTTAGTTGAATAAAAACATACACTCATTGCTTAGGCGATACCTTTCAGACCCAAAAGCAGATTGGCAAATCTACATCATTATTACTCAGGATCTTTTGCCTTTTTTTGCCGATGCCCGTGTTTTGGAATAACCTCCAGATAAAGGGACGCAACTTTAAGTTCCTCCGCTTCACCGATAAATTGGTCAATTTCCGCAACATGTATGTCTTTGGCTTCATCTTCGGAGTAACCAAACCTGCAAGAAAAGTCCCAAAAATCGACTCCCTTGGGTAGTTCTTTTCTGCGACTTCTCTTGATATATTTGCGTACTTCTGCCCGGACGGACTCGATTAGGCGTGGATATTTAATTTTTTCGTGAGTTAAAGGGAATGTTTTTTTCATAATTTATCTTCGAGGTGGTGACTTTTTCACCGGCATACCTCACCATTCCTTACAGTAAAGAGAAATGAATAATGTCACGATCCTTAATATCACGATTAAAGAAAAGTGAACGGCTTCGAAATCAAAACTTTCGCGATTGCCAAGGATCTCACAATCTCTACTTTGAAAAGAAATATTGTTTTGCCGAGATAGCTCAGTTGGTAGAGCAACGCATTCGTAATGCGTAGGTCGTCGGTTCGAATCCGATTCTCGGCTCCATTTTCAAATAAAACTGTCGGTAGCTAGACGCTTGCTCTTTTATTTCGAGAGCACTAAGAAATATGACATGTCTTTTGTACGCATTTGGTTTGTTTTACTGTTTATAATTTTAAATAGTTGCTCAGACTCGGAGCCCACCAAAGATATTGAAAAAAAAGAACTCAGTGTTCTTGCCACCCGCGAAAAGGTGAAGCTTTTAGAATCAAAGATTGAATCGTTGCGGTGGGAAAATGTTCGGCTCTCTTTAAAAATTAGAACCGTTAACGGTTCTCGCATGGTCAAGGATAAGCAAACGGGACTTTGGCATTATGATGTGGAACGCATTCCCTATACAGGCATGGTAGTAGAGAAATTTGCTGATGGATCCCCCCGTGCCGAAGCCAGTTTTCTCAAGGGCAGGAAAGATGGTATGGAAAGGTTTTGGTATGAAAATGGCGGATTGAAAGAGGAAAGCCATTGGTTTGATGGTATGGCTGAGGGTGTGATGAAGACATGGAATGAGGATGGGATACCACAAAAAATTGTAAGATTTAAGCGTGGAGAACTGATTGAAGTTCTCCAGGAATAAGCTTCTCTGCACTTAGTACGGTAACTTTAACCCTCGAGGAAGGGTAACCGGGCCAATCCATTGGGGGCGTT
>CBFIFQ010000017.1:0-32304 GCA_965661905.1 Opitutales bacterium | reverse complement strand
GTAGTAATCCCCCTCCAAATTATCAGGCAGTTGCTGAATCCAGTCCAAATTTATGGTTTCGTTTGGCCTTAGGTTTGCCCCAAGGCCACTCTCGCCAACATTGAACTCCCTCAATACAAAATCTTCATTGTCCGTAAAGGAGTCGTCCTCTGACAGCAAAACTCGTGCAGTAAATTCCCCGGTTAACAGGGATGTACCTGTATGACGAATTGAAAAACTTATCCGCACAGGATCAAGTCCCCTAAAGGTACCAGTATCTCCATAAAAGCTATCTTGGTCAACCGACAGGGTCACCTCGCCAGGATCAACAAATAAGGGAATTTCCATTCGATTGTCAGATCCCTCACCATCCTCTATGGTTTCATGAATGATATGTCCTATTGTTTCAAATGATGGGTCTACTACAGCTTCAACCGACCATGTTGAATTGGGGTTAGCATTATCGGGCAAACGAAGAGGTGGCATCGTTATTTCTCCGGTATCTGACTCTGCTTCTAAAACTGGGGTTAAACCTCCACTAGCGAACGGTAAAATTACACTTTCTTCATCCACAATCGTACCATTTTCCAGGAGCCTTACAACCAAGGGAAAAAAGACACCTTCCTGGGTTCGAACTGCGGAATCATTTCTGACAACCACAAGAGGATAAATATCAGTACCGGGTAAGTAATCATTAAATTGGGTTGCTAGGGATGTGACCTGTAAATTGGGAATTACGAGAGAAAAAGTGTGAGTTGCCTGGTTATTAGTCGGATTATTTTCCAAGGCAGCCCCCTGGACTCTTATGGTCACCGACCATAATGCCGTTTCTGTCCATTTTTGAGCCTGAGACCAAGGTATTGAGAATATTACCTGCCTTGCTGTTGTGACATTATCATTATCGAGCTCTGGGTTTGGCGTTGCAGGAGTAAAGCCGTCCCAGGTTTGGATGTGAGTACTGATTATTTGACCATCCGGGTCTTTCAATTCTACGGTTGCAATAACCGTCTCACCACTTGGAACAGCGGTTGAATTGGCATCCACATGAAAAACTCGACCTGTAATGGCAAAGGCTGAACCGACTAATACCTCAGCGGGTTGCGTACCAGTAAACTCGATCGATAAATCTGTAACTTGGGCGCTCGCTTTCTGACCCAAGCAAAAGAAACTTAGGATAGAAAAAAAGAGCAACTTGGACAATTTAATCATGGACGACTTAACCATTCTTCAGAATTAAAATCATAAGCCCGTATAATGCTTTGACCAAGATCAAAATAGTTCCATTTAGGTGTCTCAGTTTGCAGCAAAAAATAAGGAAATACCGTTTCCTTGCTCCACCACCAATTACTGTAGACGGCATCCCAAAACCAATAACCACCGGCACCATCGGGGTAAACATAAAGCCACCCAAGACTGGAGTGGTAGATCCATGCACTGCCTACAGGGTAAAATGAGCCAAGCCACGGAGAATTGGCCCATCCATTATCGAGACTTACTTCACTTGCAAAAGTCAACTCATTGTCGACAAAAATTTTACCTTTGGTTTCACTCGCCTTTCCTCTTCCATCGGACAAAGAAAGCAATACAGATAACTGTTGGCTCATGAGATTGGAAAACTCATCTGCATCCTGAACAACAAGTTTTCCAGCAGATATAGACAGGAAGTAAATACCATCCCCGTCTGTATCAACATTGCCAGAAATAATTTCTATTTCTACGGGATCATCATCATAGTCAACTGATGCAAACTCTTGAATCAAATGATTAGTTCCTGGAATATTGGAACTGCGAAAGATATAGCTAAAATCATCAGCTTGTGGCGCAAAAAGGTTAAGGTTGGAAAAGACCTCGGCGCTTTGTATGAGCGACTCCGTCGTGGTCGCTGCCCCCAGGGCAACCATGCTTACAACTGAAGAACTTTGGTAAACTGAAATTACATCCAATTCTATTGCAGACTGTTGTTTAGTTAATTCACTAAGTAAGCTACCCGGGTTAATTTCTTGCGTGGATAAAGTTTTATGTAAAGCGTCTGTGTTTTCTACAATATTAAGAAACGATACTTTTTCTTCATCATTAATCAAATTGCTATCTACCTGTTCAGTAACAAGATCTGTCAATGTCTTATTTAATAAATCAGGGTCGTCTAATAAATACTTTGGAGAATTCCCGCTTAAGTCAGCTGCTATTTGGTTACTCAATATGACACTGGCACTGCCACTCTCATAGTCACCAGCTTTCTTATACTCCAAAAAGGCTTCGGTTTGCTTGAATAAATTGGCTACCCGCGCACTTTCGATAAGGACTTTTCCAGCATTTTCATCATTGAGGGCAGCACCTTTTAGAGGATCATAGTTGGTAACATCGGAAATATTAAGATCCAAAGCTTGGTTGAGTTTCGCTAGGGATGTATTCTTATCAAGCCCAAGATCAAGTAAGCTTGAAATAAGCGTTGTCAGTGGGGTTACCACTGAAGCATTCGCATCCGCGGAAAAGCTGCCCAAAAAAGGAGCATTCGTCGAACCATCAATGCCTCCAGAAACGATAATTCTTCCCTCTTGTGGGTCAAGAATACTGTTATTGTTCTCATCGAACATTCGAAATTCTTCATCGGTTATCTTGAGACTATACCTACCGTTTTGATCGGTAGTCGAAGGTATAGAGAGGTCAGATATACCATCATTATTGCTGTCAAAAATTACATTCGCGCCAACCAAATATCCATCAATCGCGGTACCACTTAAAGTAAAAGCAGGTGGAGAAACTCGAACGACCAGAGATTCACTTGCAAGGTTTCCGGAACTATCCGTTACTTCTATTGAAACAAGGTAATCACCATCCGTATTCACATCAATGTTTGCAATATCACTTTCACTGACTTCAACATTATTGGTTAAATCGCCATCGTAATTATCAATGGCACTGTAGGTTGGTAGCTCAAAATTTTGCCCTATAGTCAAAATGAGTGGGTTTGCAGAAATATTAATGGTAGGTTTTTCTTTATCTTTCACATGAACCACGCGGGTCGTTTCACTAAAGTTACCCGAGGTATCAGCTGCTCGATATGTAATAACAAAAAATCCAAGTTCATTTACTATGGGGTTACCCAAAATTGACACCTCAATTTCCGCATCTCTATTGTCACGAACAATATAGCCAGGATCGTCCCATGGCTCGTAAACCGCCCATTCGATTTCACTAAACCCTATAAGTCCTATTTCAGGTGGAGTTTCATCAACGACAATAATGGTTTGTGATATTTTAGAAGACTTCTCACCTGATGAATCAAACGCCTGATAGACTAAGCTGTATGTGCCAAAAGGTATATCGTGGTTCGTTTCTAAAATATAAGTTGATAAAGAACCGTTAAAATCTATTAAAAATTCACTCAACGAGCCCTCTACGCTTATGGATAAATTGGTTGTATTTTCCGGGTCCCAAACCCCATCCAGTACATCCAATGCTTCAATGTTGTGGGCAAATGTGTAAGAACCTTTTTCATCAGGTATTATTACCTCTGAGTTCGCACCGTTTATAAACCCTATGACTGGAGGTGAGTCTCTCAGGTACAGGTTGGCATTAAAAACATCTTGGGTGATGTAACCTTCCCAAACTGCAACCGGTTCTCCTTCCGTCTGAGTTTGATTATCATCTGTATCAAGAAAAGCAGATATCCTATGATACTTATTTAATTCTGCTACAAAGGTAAAGGCGTACGGTTTTGACTCATCATAACCTACAACTCTCTCAGTTTCAGTAAAACTTGCTTTCGCTGTATCCTGAAGAGTTACTTCATGTTTTAAATAGAGTGGAAATTCTAGATGTTGAGGATTAAAAATTATACCTCCGATAGAAGCCGTTTGATTTAAAGCAAGAGGATCCAGTCCCATTTCAAGTTCATAACGGTCACTCAAACCATCGAAATCGGAATCGGCAAGAAGAGGGTTTGTGTTTTGGTCTTCGGTTTCATTTCGGTCATCAATTCCGTCCCCATCTGTATCCCAAAGTAAAGGGTTTGTAAAAGTTACCATGGTTTCATTCCCGTCATCAAGGCCATCCATGTCGGTGTCGGATAAAAATGGGTGCGTTCCTAATTGATATTCATCTATGTTACTTATGCCGTCATTATCCAAGTCACTTGCCCACCAGCTATTATTCTGGTCAGTAAAAGAACCGGTATACAAATCCAACCATTTTTCTTTAGGGGACAATTCATTTCTTGGAGATGCTCGCACCAAAGTGCTCGCACTATAAACAACTCCATCTTTTGTAATATTTGCTTCGAGGGTTAATGTGCCCCCACCAAGAATTAGCTTCAGGGCTGCCCCACTACCTTGGCCTTTTGGGTCATGAATGATAAACTCCGCATTTTCATTATACCCTGATCCAGGGTTCGTAATGTTTACATCCAATATTTGGCCATAACTGCCAACCAATATACTTGCATTGAAGTCGACACCACCACCACTTAATGAGACCCGGGAATCATTTTGATAATTGAAGCCTCTTCCAAGAATCTGCACATCTTCCACTCTTCCTCTTTTCAGGGTAGAAAATAAGTTTAAATCCGTGAAACTTCCGGTTTTATTACTAAGAGTAGCCACATTGCTTTGGTTTACATCACTGTAATCTAAGCTGAAACTCCAGTTTGTGTTATTGGTCTCAAAAGGTGTACCGGTGGCATCAAACCCAAGGGCTGTGAAGGTGAAGTTCGCCTCCCCTATTCCTTGTATATTGAGCGGCACTTCAACAAAATTCGTACCGTTTCCATCATTAGGTGCAATATAAAAAAGCCCGCCATTCACGGGTTCGACAGCATCCAGGGTTCCTTGCCATGAGGCGGTTTCTGAGGAAGAGTGCATAAAATCCTCGAAGAAATCTATCCCGCTTAGAGATGAAGAGTAAGTAACGGTAAAACGGTCGTTTGGATTAAAATTTGTGGTGTTTTCATCATCGACAATCGTAAGGGTTAGGGAACCGTCTGATTGCCCAACAACTGTTAAATTTGGAACCGCAGAGCTGGTATTGCTTGGGAATGGGTTGATTATAATCTGCGGTCTTTCTCCATTTTGAAAGCCTGCCCCAATCCCTTGGATCATTTTTAGTTCCTCCTGGTATTCCTGGCTTGCGGTCACGGACCTGGAAGGTTTGGCCAAGGACCGAGCCTGGGCAGACCAAACTAGAGTACTTCTGCCAATTCCACGGTTATCCGTCTCCAGGATTAAGTCTGGCATTCCGGGAACATATAGCACTTGGCTTACATTTGTTGGCTCCGCACTTGGCCTGAAGGTCGATTCCTGGAACAGCATATCTTCCATAAAAACAGCCACATTATAAAGACCTGGCTCTAAATCTGGGATCATGTAGTAACCGGACTGGTCGGTATAGGCAGTCATATTCCTTTCAGCTGGTTCATTCTCCGCCCAATTCATTCCCGGTAGCCCGTCAGTTACTATGATCTCGGCTCCCATTGCGGGAAGATGTTCCATACCTGCACCAAAACCGTAATAAAATTTTGATGGAAAACGCTCATCAATGTACAAATCTATATAATCAACCTTTCCGGTGATATTAAAAGCATTAGCTCCATTTAACCTGAAAAGAGAACTTTTGTTAGAATCCAGTATATTTAAGAGGCCTTGATTCCCACTTATTACTTCTGCAGAGCTATCATAAGAATTATGGTAAGTATTAATAAGATTCAACGATGGCTGTTCATCAAATAAGCTCCTCCAGCGATGATCCTCAGCATCATTTGAACTGTCATCAAAATAAGTACCATTTTGATCCAATTGTATTTTCGTTAGCCGGGTGGTTGTAAAAGGTGTGGCGCTTGCCTGCACAAAACCCACATGCCCGTCATTAGAGTTTGGTCGGTGAGAGCCATTGAAATCAAAAGTTAAACTGTCAATATCCCGGCTTTGGCTAAACTTTCCAAAAGATCTAACCTCTACATCGACAATTCGATCGCCCAAAAAGTCAGCATGGGTAGGAGAGCCAAATAGCCAGTCTTCATCAAGGCCAGTTACATCTTTGGTTAGCAGCACCAACTCCGAAGAAATGGATAGCACATTATGAACCTCCCTGACACCAAATGTTGTCTCATAAGTATGATCCCATGACCAAGGTCTTTCCTGAAAGCCCTGCCCCGCACCCTGCGGTCTGAAGATTTGGTCATATTCCAGGTTTTTAAGCTCAGGGTCATCAAAAATAACCCGCACCATTTTCCCGTCTTCATCAAAGATTGGGATGGCGTCCACTCCTGTGCCTGAACCAGTTAAATCCAGTTCATTAGCCGTATACATATCACCTCCGTCATCCACCACTATTTCCTGAATTTCTCCATTCCTTACAAGCAATGTAAATTTGGCATCAAAAGCTTCCCAGTCTTCATACGGAAAACGGGCATAATCATTCACTAGGGCAAAATTAACCTTGGTACCTCCGCATTTTCGACTCTTGAAATTTACAGACATGTGAGCCGTCGCATTGTAATCAGACCGTAGGTCAAAAATCTGATCATGAAAAACAGATATGTTTCCATCAGCCTCACACAAATGTAATTTTACATGCCTGCCCTCCCAGGCAGCTACCTTTTGGGAAGTTGTTTCTTCATCTACTAAAAAACTTTCATCCACTTCACCAGGGCAATTTTCTGGTGGATAGGAGGATCTTTCAATATGGCCACATTCCACCAGCTGGCCATTTATGGTCTCTCTTATGTTGGTGCAGCGCCACACCCGGTTAATTATATCATCATACGGATAATACACATGATGCTTGGGAGCAACCCCTCTCAAATAAGCAACCGGGTCCCGATATCCCCGACCACTCTCAGTTACAATAATTTTTTCGATTTTTCCTTCCCTGATTTTAGCAACAGCATGGGCACGGTCCTCATTGCTATCAATCTCTTCCTCGGTTCGGGCACGGTCCCATATTTCAACCCATGGGTGGGAGTGCGATGGTTTATCAAGTTGGCCTCGGACCGCATGCTTTCCATCGGTACATTTATCGCAGGGTGGGATTTCATCCCAAAAGCCACCCAGGCGAACTGTAAAATTTGCATCTTCTTCGTCGGCAGTAAGTGGAGTTGTGTGAGATAAAGCAGCCTTCGGTATATTGGTTGAGTTGGTATTAAAATAACCTCGACCACCAGCAAATACTTCAATTTTTGAAATATTGCCTTCATCTTCATCAAATTCAGTAATAAAAGCAACCGCCCCGTTTCCTCCACCCCCTGATATTTGGATAGCAGGAAAATAAGCCATGTCACCAGCACCGTTAGTGATAAATTCATAGCCCTTGCCTCCATCGACTACCACGATGGCCGTTTCACCCAGTGTGCCATTACTATCAACCGCAGATGCGTTCAATTCTAAGACCGCAGGCCTAAAATCCCACCTACTGCCATTTTCTTCCATATGTTCAAGCAAGGTTTCCCGCTTTGGGTAGCCACCAAAAACCGAAAGTTCAAGTGGCATGGAGTACCCATATCCTGGGTTATCCAAAACCACATGGGATATGGTTTTATTAAATTCTGTTTGCGCATCATCGGTACGAGGCTCCCCCGTGATATTGCGATTGCTCTCCCAATCATAAAAAACATATTCTCCCTGCGGTCCATTGGATGAAATAACAAAAATATCGGCCCCCAATATCTTATCCTGATCTGGATCAAAGAAATTACTACCATCCCCTTCGAGTCCGACAATTTCAAAAGTGCCAGACACATCGTTATATTTCTTAAAAGTAAACTGTGCGTCGTCAATAACTTCAAAGATGAGATACTTTTGATCTGATATAGCGGTTGCGTTACCTAAATAAAAAATATCCCCAACTCGTACCTGGTTAGTAAACTGAGTACTTGTATTGCCAATCATCGTATCGTTCAGGTCGAAATTTGGGTTAGTGGAAGTGTAAGAAAAATTACCCTCTATTTTTAACTTCGTTGTCGTTCTGAAAGCATGTTCTAAATCCCCGAGAACTGTATCTATCTCAACGAGGGAATCTTTAATTTTTTCCTCTTTGCCACTTATGGTTATGTCAAGGCTATCAAGGTCCCCCCATGAGTCTTGCGTTAAAGTACGCTCAACCTGAGTTGGCCTAAAGCCTTTCCCGCTTATGCGCACCGCAGCTTCAGTAAAACCTCCGTCTCCAAAACCTTGTCCTGAATTGACAATCCGAGCCGATGTATTTTTGTCTAAAAAGAAAAGGGAGAAGGCGGTTGCATCTTCACCTGTTATGGGTGGATCGACAGTTAAATCCGGTGGTTTTACATAACCAAAGAGACCATCAGGGGCAGCATAATTACCGCTTGAATCTATTTTAACATATTCTAAGGAAAGCCGGGATACATTGCGATCATCGGGAAGGCTAAATGTCGTCATGGACTCCATTTCTTTGGTCCAAAGAATGCGATCAAGTTTTGATGCATTGAGTTCCGCAACCGCAAAGGCTTGTCCATAAACTCTCCATCCGGTGTTATCAAATCCATTGCGCCAAGTTGTGTCGGAATCCGGGCGAACCTTGTAGTATGACATAATCACGGCACTGCCAGAATCATAGGCCAATTTTCCATGATTTGGGGTCTCGGCATTATCAAAAGGATCAAGATCATCTGTTACATTCCCCTCCTGCCCAAATGAAAAGACAACATCTGGGGTTTCCTTGTACCCGTGCCCTCCCTGATCAATTTTTATGGTTCCGACAGCATCTACAACAGCTTCCAGTCTTGGGATTTGCTCCCTGCCAAGTTTTAAATCATACAAATAGGAGATTTCAGAGGCCGTTAAAGGTCTGTCATAAATAGTGAAGTCATCAATAGATCCCCGAAATGTGGAAGTTGCATTGGCCTCACTGGTTTCCATTCTTCCAATGGCCATGAAGTTCATGTTTTCAACATCCGCAAAAAAGGCACGCTGATCGCCCGAACTTGCAGCATCATAGGTTTTGGTTTCCGCCAGTTCTCCATCCACCCAGAACGCCGAGGTTGTATCACCCACAACCAATACAATATGGTGCCAGTCGTCAGCTGTGGGATCCAGTAACCCGTGAGTAACTTCCTGAAGAGCATAAAATTTTGAAACCTCCTGCCCATCGTTAAAAACCTCAAACTGTGGGTATCCATTATCCCGTATCATCAACTTGAGATACGATGCATTGTCATCGGTATTAGTGGCTGAAAATACCGTAAGGTCCGCTTCTCCCGATTCGTCCCTACCGCTTGATCTAACCCAAAAACTTATGGAGCCTTGAGAGTAACCAGCAAATTCCCGGGCATGAATACTTAAATCTAGGTAACTGTCGTTGTCATCCCAATAAACGGAGTGACCGTGCCCTTCGCCTGCAAAACTGTCTCCTAAATAACCAGGGTAATCACCTTCTGGACCATTCCCTGGATTCTCTGTGGAGCTACCACCAATTGAGTCTCCCTCCCCTGGACTATCAAATGGGAAGTCCGGGCCCACTCCCGAGGCATGATATTTATTACCTGAAATATCAAGAAAAGTACGCCCAGCCAAATACTTCACTTCACCCTCGGAAAGGGCTTCTGCATACACCCGGACTTCGTCTATCGATCCATTAAAGTCCGTACTGATAAGAAATCGATTTGTGTTTGAGAATGTTTCAGCAAAATCAACAGATTGGCCATCCAGATAAAATTTACCACCAGATACACCATCATAAACAATTGCTATATGACTCCAGCCCTGTTCATCTGCTTTTCTTGTAAGCATATTACCGTCAAAAGTAAAAGTTTGTGGGGACGCATCATGATCAAAAATTAATGTAGGTCCTCCCCCCAAAGTGAAAGTATGATTACTTGATGCGGGTTTTAGCCAGAAAGAAAGAGTAAAGTTAGAGTCACTAGAAGCTTCTGGGAAAGATATTTGGGACACCCCATCTAATTCTAACCGTAAAGCCCTACCCTTTACACCCCAAGTCGAATTGTTTTCAATATCTGTAAGTAATGGTGAGATATCAATATCTTCACCATCTCCCGAAAGTGGTTTATCATCCAGGGTTGTTCCGCTTTCTTCATTGAGGTCCCAATAATGGGCAAGGTTTTCAAGAATTTCTCGATTCCAGGCAGGGGATGCCTGATAGCGTGCATTGTCCTTGTCATCAAACAATGATTCATGCCGGTCAAATGTCCATCTCGCCACAGGCTGTGAAGGATAATGAAGGACCGCCATGCTTGCGTTCGGTTCATAACCTGCACCTTGGTCATGAATCGTTATTTCCTTGTAAATCTTTTTGGAATCAGGCCCAACCGCATTGGGCGTGACCGTTACATTAGCGTCCTGGCCCGTCCCCCAGACCACCACTTCGGGAAGGGGTTCGGATGCGGAACGGGTTTGCCAGGCATTACCAAGAAAGGCATAAGACATACACGGGGAAATGGTGCCGACCCCATCGACATATGGAATGGCACTGGCATTGGGTTCATTGATATAATCCTCCCATAAGCTGGAGCGAAAGATAGAAAGATTCGGTAAATTATCGCGATCATGACCCCGACCTCCATATTGAAGATATAGGCCAGAGTCATCCTGGGTCGTGGGGTGAATATTTATTGCTGTCACATTTGTATCCTGCAACAAAGATTTCGCTCCCGGCCTCGAGATTAAAAGCAAATTATCAGGATCCCCGATTAACCCTTTTTGAAAATCCTCAATGGTTCCAACTTCATGGCTTAGGTAATTGGCAAATGCACTTCCTCCAGAGACATTTACATCGGGGCTTCCTACATAGCCCGAGCCCCGGTTGTCCACAATCGGTGTGACCAGCATGTCCAACTTAATCCGGGATGCTTCATGTTGAGGGTGATCATAAAACGCTAAGCCATACTTTTGGGCTGTGTTATCAAAGTTAAACCTATGAACCTCCCCTTTCCTTACCGTCAATTTGGGGGCTTTTACTCCATCAATTACATAACTTAATGGATTGTTTTCACCTGAAGGTAAAAACCAGTCCCTTTCATTTCCTGAAATACTCACTTCATGCTCAATAACTTTGGCGGGCGAAACAAGAACCCGAGCCCCCTGTACAAATTGCTTATCCGAGCGGACAATTCCTGAAATTGAAGATTTATTTGAGTTTTGGTAGTCCCCGACGGTGAAGACTATATTTTTCGACGAAATGCCCCCTTTCAGATTAGATACCACGGCTCTTACGATGTGGTGCCCTGCTTTTTCAAAAACCTTGGTAATACTCGGTTTGTTTAAGACGGAGGGATTCGATTCAATTTTTTCGTTTGTAAACCACCCAAATCCATAATCTTTCAACGATTTGTTGTCGTCCAAATCCAGAACCACTGCGATTTCTACAATCTCTCCAATGTCAGGGGTTCGCGTGCTGGTTTTAATTGAAAAATCGGGAACCGTTGAATTACGATCCAAAGCCGTTTCAAAATTAACTGCTACATTTAAATATTCCATCGGTGGCGTTCCTCCCTTCCCTACTGGAGTTATGTGAACACCTGAATCATAATCAGAAAAAGTGTGTCCAAGTAAAAGAAAGCAATCTGAAAAATCACCCGGTGTGTTAAGGGTCATATCCAAGAGGTTTTGCTCGACTTGAAAATTTGGGAAATCCTGGCCGATTTGAGCTATAAAGTGTCCATTGATAATGGTAAGGCCATATTCTGTAGCTTTCCTCCGATAGGAAATCCAATAAGAAGTTAATGCACTATCCAGATCATAAAGATCTGGCTCTAGTTTACCACGGGGAGACAAAATGGAAGCAGGTAACTCCATGCCCCTAAGCCCTCTTGGGCTTCGAGGACTTACATCCCTAAGCCCCACCTGTGCATAAGAACCCGTACCGGTAGGTCGCTGTATCCAGGTAGGGTCAATCACCAAAAGGGTTTGGTTGGCATCGTTAACAACTTCCAATTTAGGCTCTTCTGCGTAACCCCTTCCTCCTTGAGTAATTTCAAAGAATGGTGGAGTAACTGCAAAATTTAAAACTGCTTCCGCACCATCTCCACACCCATTTATCCTGATTGAAAAGGGGTCATTACTGTAAAAAATTTCACTTAGAATATTCGTTGCAGAACTACCACTTGGAAATATGAGATTGTATTCACCCAGTTTTAAAGAATAAGGCCCATGTTCATAATCATGTCGGTATAACCTGAATGTGTTCGTTGGTAGGGATTCATCAGTTTCTTTTAACTCAGTAGCATTTAAATCAGCCTGGGTAAAAATAAGCCCTGCGACATCATTTCCTGCAGATTGTCCAAGATTGAAACCAAAGCCTCTGTTTTGTTTCATCGATACCTTGGAGGGTATATTTAGCTCACCAGCAGATATAGGAGCCAAGTTTCCCATGATAGAATAGGGATTGGCGTAGGCGTTGGTTACCCCTTCGTCACTATTTGGCCGCTCGCTGTGAGAGGTGTATGTGTTGGCATGGTGAAGATTAAAATTGTGACCCAACTCATGAGCTACCGTTTCAGCAAACATACCATTCTGGGGAGGTGCCTGTGCATGCGAGCCCGGCTCTCCAAGGTAGCCCAAGCCTATTGCACCTCCAGGATTAGAGTAACTTGTGACCACCACCCATGAAACCGCAACTCTTGCAACAATTGGAGCCATCTCTTTATTTTCAACTCCATCTATTAATATTTTGGGGCTACTATGATAAAAGGCACCGGAATCCAAAATTTTTATCGCCTCTATCTTTCCTGATGATCCGACAATGGCTTCGGCTTTTGCCTGTACAAAATCTGGGTCAGGTAAACCATTGGAATCAATATTACCTCCTTCAAATTGAATAGAGGGTGGAGAGAGAAAGCCTTGGCCCGCTCCTCCTTCTCGAACAATCACCGCAGCTACCCCATTAAACGCAGGTCCATAAAAATCCCATTCCCTGCTTTGGGAAGCAGCTACTGCCAAAGCATTTTCACTTAAGACAGACAGTTCATCTTCATATTCAACCTCATCAAATATCGAAAAATATTTACCGCTGCTGTCATAAAGGTTACTAGATGACTCACCTCCGGTGATTCTGCCCCTACTATACTTATCGTAATTCATGGTTACAGTGGGTGTAATAACCGCTTCTAGGTGAAAAGTACTGTCACTGTTGCGAAGGAAATATTCTTTCACCTGATCCATAGTTTCCTTAAGTTCAGTCTGCGAAACAGGCTCATAACTGTTTTGCTGAAACTCCGGATACAGAACATTTCCATCCCGGTCGACCAGTGGAGCAGAATCTCCACTCGCTGAATAACCCTCATCCCTAAACCTTGCGGGAATAACAAGCACTTTCCTGAACCCATTAATCGTTCGAAAGTTATTTTCAGTTGTTCCACCGTCATCATATTCGATAACGAATGGAAGCTCATAGCCGTCTTTTGCAATGGCCTCCCAACCCGCATCCAACTTGTCCATCACTGCATAGGATTCATTGGTGCTGTTGGGTTCACCCCCATTAGTGATTTCAGTAGCCTTCCAGTTGGAATATCCATTAGCCACTTTATCTCCGCTTAGCCACTTCCAGCTTCCCTTACTTGCGTTAATGTCAATGGTTGTGGTCATGTTGGTCTCCGGGTCAAATGTTGTGCCGGTTTCATCCTCATCATCCGTTGCCCCAATCCAGGCATAGGTCACATTTTGATCATTTTCATCTAAGCCTGGTGGTGCATTAAACAGAAGATTCTGGATGTAATTATTTTCAGCAGCAGAATTAATACAAACCAACCTGCCATTTTGAGCCCTAGCTTCGTCATTGGCTTCTTCCCATGTCATAGGAGTAAGCACTAAGTCATATCTTTTCTTCAGATTAACCGTGATTCCATTACTTCCTGCAATGACCGGATAGCTTACATAGTTCGATTGTACCTGGGCTCTTCTCTCAGCAAGGCTAGCCTGCTCTAGAAAAAACTCTTTCTCAGCGGTACTTGCAAAAGTGATGGTGGCACCACTGAAGAAATGAGCTTCAGAACCCTCCTCGGCCATGGTCAAAACAGGGGAGTCAGAAAGGGCTAGCTCTTCTTCTACCGAAACTCCCCAATATACAAGATTCTTAACATTATGTATGTGTTCTCTGCGGCCGTAGGTAAAGACATTGAAAAAAGTATCCTTATCTAAAATTAATTTCTTTTCATTTTCACACCCTGAATGGTCAGAGCCCTTGCATTTGTAAAAACTAGAAACATTGGCTGTACCATGCTGCCAAGACTCAAGGTGGGTGCTGATTTGACTGGGCAAACTTTCAATTATTCTTACATCTATGGCAGCAGAAAGAGCTTTTTCAGGGTTAGTCTGAATTAATCTTTTAAAAATATCTTTTCTCTTCCGGGCTAGGTTTTCCCCAATTTTAAAAAAGTGTCTAATTTTTCGAGGATCGTGCTCGGTGCAATTATCTTCCAAAGAACAATTCAGTTTTTGGTATGATTTAATCCAATTTGCAAACTCACCTAAAACAGATTCGGTGTAGAGTTTTGTTGGAATGATCGGATTATTTACCTCTTCGCTTGAACCCTTATCTCGCTCGGGTATTGCTAATTCTGTATGATTTTCTTGTACAGGCTCCAATAAACTTATTCTTACTTTTCGTTTTTGGGTTTCATGAGACAAAAAAGAAATGGTAACGATAAAAGAGATTACCACCAAACCTACCTGTAAAAACCACTTTCTATATTGGATAGCGAAACATAACTTGTTTCGTATTCTTAAAAAGAAATCGTTCACATATTTCATCATAGGTTCAAAATCTGCTAAAATATTAGTAGCAAAGAATGATATAGGTTACTTCGAATCAATGGGATATGCAAAATATAATCCGTTTGTCTTGCCGATCCTTTACTCTCATTCTGTCAGCAAGCCGTTGTCTTCTTTAAATGTGCGACGGATTGTACCAGTAGGTGTCATAATCACAGGATCTTTAAATATCGACTGAGGACTAATGTTTTGAATAGTTTCCCTCACCGGTGAACCGCCCCTTGATACAATGTTGGCACTTACAAATATGAGGAGGTTGCGTTTCTGATAGCTTTCTGCGGAGGACTGGAAAAGTCTTCCCAGTAATGGAATGTTACCGAGTACAGGAATTTTATCATTTACAGTCTTTACTTCTTCACGAGTTAAACCACCAATTACGACTGTAGCTCCATCAAAAATACTGACCGTAGTCTCAACCTTCCTCGTTGAGAAAATAGGCATTAAATTACCAGATGGCTGAACTATTGTTTTAGTATCATTAATCGCGGCAGATGGCCCTCCATATTCTACAAAGCCATCAAATTCAGTGACCTCTGGTTTCAAGAAAAGGTTTATTGAATTATATTTCTCTACCTTTGGGCGCACAAAAAGTATCACACCCACTTCTCGAAAACCTTGCTGTTTCCCTTCTGGGGCAACGTCACCAAATTCTGGGGTTGCTGAGCGAACTGTTACCCCACCCCCTGCTCCGCCACCCCCCTGGCCACCATTGTTATTAACCTGAGGTGGTTCGGGTGCTTCGTATTGAATAGGATAAATAAATTCCTGGGCGATGGTTATAGTGGCTTCTTCACCGTCAACCACCGTTATTCTTGGAGCACTTAATAAATCGGTTCCCTGCTTTCTCTTAAGGGCACTGATTAATAACTTTGCCTGACTGCCACCCAGAATCATACTTCCCGCCCCTTGAGCATATTGAATGCTATTGTTTTGCGATTGTACCAGGGGAGATACTCCAGCACCAATGTCAACAAAACCAGGCAACACGGGTGCCGGAGTCGGTAATGTCATGCTTGCTAATGGATTTAAGGAGTCACTTATTACGATCTGGCTATTGGAGCTGGCTCCTGGGCTATGTGCCTGGGCTAATGTGCGAGTGTTGCCAGTCATCGTATTCGAAAATGAAAAAACCGGATTACCCTGAGAATCAATTACCGGATTATTCGTTGCTGGGTCTATCATGTAAGAAGGGTCACCCCAACCGAATTGCCAATCAAAACTTATTTCATCCAAAGCACCCTCCTGGACTTCTAAAAACTTTGTTTCAATTTCTACCTGCTTACTCGTGTCTTTGTCTAAGCGTGCTAAGATTCTCTCTATTTTATCTAAAGTTCTGCGATCGTGGGTAACGATGATAAGAAAACCATCAAACGCAAAACGATGGCCTTTGCTTTCATCAAAGGCAATTCCTGCCGCCTCGAGATACGCTTTGACTTTTAAATCATCTCCATCACCTCCGCCGGCCATACCGCCTCCGCCGGCTGCGAATGGATCGGCTGCGGCTCCGCCGCCGCCTCCTGAGCCTCCAGTCATTCTGCGAACTGTACCCTGAGTAATTTCGTATTCCTCCGTTTCTAAGCGTCGACCTTTGATACTCCCACCGGTTTTGGAAATAACGATTGCATTAGGTTCAATTTCGTATGTCCAGCTTATGGATTCAGTGATTACGGATATCGCGTTCCCAAGAGACATCGGTATTAATGTGATCGTTACCTTAGGATATTCTTCTTCATCCGGAGGCTTTTTAGCGTACATAAGGATGCCCTTTTTCGTAATATCAGGCTCTGTTAAATCATTTTGCTTTGCTAGCCTCTGTAAGTCCATAATCACATCGGGCAAAGGTGAGTCGAAGTAGGGTGGTGGAGAAACTTGAATAAGATTCAATTTTTCTTCTATCTTAGATGTTACATCTTGCACATCCGAAGCTTCCTCAATTACCCGATCAAAAACTTTTGGACGCTCCCACTCTCTCTCGATTTCTTCCAGCATTTCCTGCCTTGTCTTGAGATACCCTAGGTAACTTTCCTCCTGTCGGATTTTAGAAATTCTTTTCAACATCTCCTTGGCTTCGTAATTTTCAGAAAAACGAGTTTCAATCGCTCGATAAGTCTCGGTCGCTCCTACTAAATCTCGATTAACAAACTGGACTTTAGCCCTCATTAAAAGTTCATCCAATACAGCCTGATCATCTTTCCAGCTCGGAGTAAATTCAGTAATATCACGCTTGTAGGGGTTCCTCTTATCCATCTCGATCTTCTTGGTCAGTTTATCGGCCAAACCAAGTTCTTTATCCACGGCTTTTTCACCTTCCGTTTTTTTCAACCCAGGCCTTCCATAAGAGAGAGTGTCGCCTTGAATGTTTTTATCTTGATGAAAACCAAGCTTAAACGCATCAATGAATTCATTAGCTTTGACCCAATCTTTTTTCTCGCGATAGTCTTCGGCTTTTGCCAAGTTGATCCTGTTTTTAACCAATGAAGCTTCAAGAATTATTGGCCAAGTTAGGGTATTAGGCTCTAAATAATTCATGATGTTTAATAAATCTGCCTCTGCTTCATCATAGTTTTTTAATTTTATGTTTTCCCGGGCTTGCTCAAGGATGAACTCTGCTTGCTTTGACTGCTCCTGGTTTTTTTCCAAGGCTTTGCGGATCTCGGCATCATAATCTATTTCTGCTTCAATTCCTAATGTTTCAGTTTCTGCTGTTCTCCGATTATCTTCAATTTTTTTGTACTCAACCACAAGCTCTTGCACTTCAGAAACTTGTCCCTTTAACATAGCTTCCCCCATCTTGTACCATGTTATTTGCTGTTTTGCTTTATATAAATCACTAATGAGTGCAATGGTGGAGTACCCTTCTGGGATAAGAGATAGGGCTTCGTCAAGAAGTTGCGTTGCCTCCTCGTAGCGCCCATCTTCACCTGCTTTCCGGGCTTTTAATAGAAGTTGCTCGCTCCTTCGGATAGTGGTACTCACTTTTGCCTGCTCCTGCTCCATTAATCTTTCCAAATCAGGCTTGGCATCATCTTCCGGCAAACCTGCTTTGGCACGAATTTCCGCAAGATCCTGTTTGGCTTTATCAAGTTCCTCAACCAGTCTACCCACCAATGAAACATCGCCTGAGCCATCCTTTTTAAGAACAACTTCTCGTTTTCTTTTGCGTTCACTTAATTCAAGAGCGATATTATCTTTATATCTATCAAGCAATTGGCTGGCTAAAGAAAACTTCTTTTCTCGCATCGCCTTGGTGGCCAATTCATAATATAATTTTGTTTCCTGCTGTCGTATTTGGGAAAGATAAAATTTGTTCTGCTCGGTTCTCTTAACATTCGCGAGTGCAGACTGTGCCAATGCTTGGGCCTCCTCCAGTTCGCCATTATTCAATAACCCCCGAATTTCTTGCAGAAGGGTAACTAGATTTGTGTCCTCGCCAATATTGTAAACACGATCACTCGTGACGGAAGGTGCTAATGAGGGAGGGGGGGCCTGACTTGGGATAGCGATGTAGGGAATAACCGAACCACTTGAGTTTGATTGTCCGAAACTTAAGAAGACAACCGATAAAGATGAAAAGAAAATGACAATAGTAAGAGGTAGGTATGACATCGAACAAGCAGGGCAAGAGTCGAACTTTAACAAACTCTTTATTGCATACATTCAAGACCGAGGGTCAATCTCGAAAAGGATTAATTTAGGGTAAACTCAATATTTTCTCTACATGCTGATCTTGGCTAGGTCCTTTTTTCTTAACCGAGATTGTTTTGGATGCTTCGTCAATTTTCATTACTGTGTAGACCCTATCTCCAAAATCAAAAGAGATACCCACGTCAGATGTGGTAAAGGTAAAGACCTTATCATCAATTTCATCTAAAGTCATCCGTACTTCTATCTTAATATTTCCTGCGTAAACTTCCTTCATTTGATTATTAATTTCAAATGACTTTCCCCCCAGTTTAAAATCTTTCACTAGGGCACGTCCGATTATTTTCATGCCACCAGATTTTTCATCTTTATACTGTTGCACAACAAATTTTTCCACCACCAACTCCTTTTCATTGTCTTCCAAAGAAGTTGGCACAAGCGAGGGTTGCCCCCCTGCCCTTTGCGTGTTTTTCTTGTAGGGAATACCCACCTCAAGCCTATTCCTAACAAAAGATGAAGATACTGCAGATTGCCTCGTTTGTGTATCCTCAAAGTAAGGGATCTCGCCAATCCAACTTACTAATTTGTAAGGGTAAGGTTCATTCGAAAACCTGATAAGTTCCATTCCAAATTTCTCATCACTTTTTTGGTTGACTAATGACTCCCGAGGAATGGTGTTGGATAATTTTCCGTCAACAAGGTAAATAACCGGAGGCGTGAAAAGATCATACTTGGTTTCATTATTATCCAGACTCTTCTTTTCCCATTGAGGCCTTTCTGGCATTTCAAAATATGAAAGCTGAATATCTTTGGACTGATAGAAGGATAACCTAAAGTCCTGTAAATCAACATTTTTAGGTGTTTTAAATAAAATTTTGTGGTCACTCTTTATGCTCTCAATCTCGGAGAAAGGAATATTGATTATTTTTCTATCTTTAGAGAGAGAAAGGGGTTGCCTCTGTTTTCTCCAATCATTTCTCAAATTTAAGTCCTCCTGGTTGGCAAGCCTTCCTTCAATCTGCTCACCATTTTTAACAAAAACAACCACTTCAGACTTTCTTCGGAAAACAACTTCTTCAATTTTCAAAGCATCTAGTTCCGTGCCATTCGCTTCCTGGACAGAAACGGAATTGCCGGGCATCAACTGGTGAGAAATACGTAAGGTTAACTCGGTATAACCACCATTCACCGTTCGTAGTTCGAAAGGTTCAGCAGCATCCAGTGATAAGTTTTTATCAGTCGTTTGGTCATCGCCAAGAAAGGTAACCGCAAAAAGACATGCTAGTAAAATCACTAATAATGCTAGAAGCAGTTTATGAGAATAATCTTTTAGCTTATTCATCTAACAATATTTTCACCTTGGCATCCTCTAAGATCTCGGAATTGCCTGAAGTGGTCAAAAAATCACTTATAACTACTTTATCTGCATTTTCCCAAATTGACTTATCTTCAAATAAAGCCTGAAGGTCATTTGAAATCTCAGTGATATACTCGATAAGAAAGACAAATTCTGAACTTGTATCTCTTACGATTGGTTTGGCTTGGCTTTGGGGTACGGATTGTTCTTCTACACTACCCCCAAAAGGGTTAGGGATAAAATCTAAGTTCTTCTCTGTTTCCTGCTCTATTTTTATTTCCCTTTTTACAGTAAAGTTCCTTAACATAAATGGAGGCTTTAGCAGGTTTATAAAGGTTCTTGCATGGCTTGATTGCCCGTTAATGGAAACTTTGAATGCCAGGCTTTTAATCCCTCCTCCATTTCGTAATAAAAGTTTTCTCTGTGCCCCAAGGCTAAGGAGATCATCTTTAATGTGCTTGCGGTCGACTTCTCCCGCACCCTCTCTTAAAATTTCAATAAGGGTAAGACTAGAAGAATCAGAAACAGATTGGGAAAGGATTTCTACGATTTCTTTGATTATTTTAGCCTGCACCCCTAAAATTTTAGCTTCTTCTCGAGTAAAGCTTGGCCAAAAACCATCATAAGAAGAAAAACCAAAGCCGTAATTATTTTCCGGTTTTCTGTTGGCAGACCCAAAACCAATTGTTGGCGATTTGTTTGCCGTCGATGGTAATTCTATTTCCTTCGAGCGACAACGGGCCCTTAATGAAGAAAACAGTCTTGTAATATCAGCATTTACAGATTCTGCCGAACTATCCTTCCACTTAACCATATGGTTTTCCCTTGGATTAAGTATTTTTTTCCAAAAAAGCGTTTGTTGTTTTTCGATCGTTGCAAGATGTTTTAACTCGTTTTGTGCTCGGGTAAAATCATTGGTCAAATTGCTGTAAATACTTAGCTCTTCAACATACTCTTTTTGGAGTCTTATGGCCCTTTGGATTTCAGTCTTTTTTTTATCAATTTCTTCCGAAATACCTACTTTGTAAATAAACAATATTATAAAGGCTACAAGAGCAGTTATACAAAATAGGGATAGAACTATGTTGTCTTTAATGATTTTCATTCACTCGAACTCTTATAAATTCGTACTTACTTGATACTCAAAGTGAGTGAAATACTTACCAAAAAGATCACCTTTTCCTTCAATGGAAAAAACTTTTCGGTCTATTTTTTCGACTACGGATATGTTATTGATGTAAGTTGTCAAAGCCGCCTGCTTCTTACTATTGAGGTCTATGAGGGTATTGCGCTTTTCTGCATCAGGTCCAGATAATATATCATCACTAGCTTTTACTAAATACCGACCAGATAATTTAATTTTAAAATTATCCCCATTTGCTTTGCTTCCTGTCCTTATGTTTTCATTTCGTTCCGGGATAATAATTTCAAAATTATCAATCCAGGCATCGTTAACTTCTTGGTGATCCAACGAGCCTTGTAATTCGTTCAACAACCCATGAATTTGCCAGCATTTTTTTTGCTTTTCAAGAAAGGGAAGGTTTTTTTGGGCGATCTCATTCCCCAGCCTATCCACAAATAGGAATTTACTTTTTAGATTCTTTTGGGACTTCAATTCTTGTGACAACTGTAGAGAATCTATCTTTTGTTCGGATAAGTTTTTATTCAAAATATTAAGATCACTCTGTGACCTAAGAAGACCCGGCAAAGGTAAAAGCGCAAACAAACAGCAGGCCAAACAAAAATAGGGTTTCTTTTTTTGAAAACCCAAGCTTGATAATTTCGAAGAAGGCAAAAGATTCAATGGCGGGGCAAATTTCCTGTCTCCCACATCCATAAAAATAGAACTGGCTAGCCCGACAGGCTCACTTAACATAAAAGGCAGTAAACTTTGCATTTCAGAAGAAACTTCGGGAGCAATTTGAATGATCTGGGTGGGGTCAAAGTAATCAATACTCAGTTGCTGACTATGACTTATATACTCGGGCAGGTTGCGCAACAATGCTCCCCTTCCTGCTAAAAATATTCTTTCTGGGGATTTTCCTTTTTTTAGCCTTTTATAGGTAACAATGGAGCGAGTAATTTCTTGGCTAGCCCTCGCCAGGAATTGCTGGGCACAAGACTCGATATTCTGCAAATTTGGATCATCCGGAGAAAAATTCATGTGGCCAGCAAAATAAGACTTCTTGAGCTCTTCCGCTTTACCAAAAAGAACGCCAAGTCTATCAGCTAAGTTTTGTGAAAGTGAATTACCACCAATAGATATACTGCGAATTAAAAAACCCGTGGGGTTTATGAAAAGTAAATTGGTTGACTTCGCGCCCATGTTAACGACTAAGGTTTCACTGTCATTTAATCCAATTCCTGAAGCCCTTAAGGCATTGTAGTCCAATATGGGTGCGGGTGTAATTTGTATTGGAGTTAATCCCAGCTCAACTATTCGTTCGCAAAAAGTCTCAGCCACTTCTGGTTTTACCGCAAAGGCTAAAATTTCTTGTTCTACCCCATCGTCGTCAATAATTTGGTAGTCCCAGATTAATTCCGCCAGTGGAAAAGGCATTTTTTGAGATAACTCAAAACCCACAATTTTATCCTGTTTGTCTTTTTCTACCTTAGGAACTCGTATTGTTTTGGTTAAAAGAAAACTTCCAGGAAAAATAAATCTTACTTCTCCTTTCAATTTGAGGTCAACACAAAGGTTTTTTATCCCAGAGACGACTGAATCAAGCCAGAGTGAATCTTGGATGTAGTCATGCGTTAAGGTATGCAATCCTACTTTCTGCAGCTTGAGCGTATTATTTTCATACCCAAAAACACTCGCGGAAACATGCGATATTCCGCAGTTAATGATTAACTCATGCCTTGCAGCCATAAACTATGCTTATTTGTTTACTAAATATCATCAACATCTTACTTGCCCACATTCACTGGACCCATGCCAATGAGATAACTTGGGTTAATTTTATGGGCTGGTACCAAAACACCTTCGTTTTCTGAGCTTTTAGAAATAGCTTCAGAAATAAAAGTTTCTAAAATATTTTCAGTTACACCTCGAAAATTAAAGTAAGCGGCATTTGATAGTTCAAGCTTAGATCCTTCATGTAAAATTTCTATGACATAGCCGACAGGTTTAATGGAAGATTGCAAAAAGCCGTCTCTTTCCGCAATGGATGTGGGAAAAAGGAATGTTGCATTTTTAGTAGACCTGTCAAATTCCAGTGTAAGGTATTCTATCTCAGAACTATAATATTGGTAAAAATCTGCATCTTTTAAATTATTCCCTGAGCCCAAAAGGTTTTGTTTAAATTTATTGGCGAAACATATCCATAGTTTTACCTTAACATTATCAATGAAATCAGGATTAAAGGCTTGGTTTAAGGTACTGGGTCTGCTTCCTTGAAGATCTGCAATTTTGGGATGTGACAAGAACTTAAATGGTACCGTTATTCGAATCCATTGATCGCTTTCTTTTTTAATCGGAAGTTTGTTACTGCTGATATCTAATTTAGCTATTTTATCAATTTCACCAAAAACAAACAAAGCCCCGAAGAAAAAATGGGAAACAAAAAGAAAGGATGATAAAATTATTTTCATAGAACTTATCGTATATTAAGATTTTAAATGACCTTATCCTTCCCTAAGTTATGACATTTTAACAAGCAAAAAACCAAATGCACTTTAAAATTTCATGCCTTCTATTCATTCGCGACCACAATAACAGAATTCTTATGCTTCAAAGAAAAAGGTCGCCAAATAAAGGTAAGTGGAGTCCCCCGGGCGGAAAATTAAAAATGGAAGATGGAGAGTCTCCTTTTGAATGTGCGATAAGAGAAGCAAGGGAAGAAACAGGCATGCTCCTTTCGGAAACTGATTTACATTTATTTGGGTATGTATCTGAAAAATGCTATGAAAATAGCGGTCACTGGTTAATGTTTCTTTTTGATTGTAAAAAAGAAATCCAAAAGCTTCCTGATAGTTTTGATGAAGGGGATTTTAAGTTTTTTGATGAAAACAGCATCAAGGATTTAGATATACCCGAAAGTGACCATGATTTAGTTTGGCCTTACTATTTTAAAAGAAGTGACAGTTTTTGGGGGCTAAGGGCAGAATGGATTGATGGTAAAGCTAAGATTAAGATTGAAGCAAAAGCGTAATAAATAGATAATAAAATTCTTTTTAAAACTTATGGAAGGACTATACCACGACGCCACTCTCGAAGAATCTAATGTTAAAAAACAAAAGAACATAGATTCGAATCAATCTACAACTAAGTCGACTGATTCAGGTTTTTCCAAGGTTAAGTTTTCCGAGGCTGAATGTAATCTCAATCTTAGTGCATCTACGAAGATAGATCTGCTGACCCAAATGATTCGAATTAGAAGATTTGAGGAAAGGTCTCTGCGGGCTTATCAACAGGGTCATATTGGGGGCTTTTTACACCTTTATATTGGACAAGAAGCTGTAGCTGTTGGTTCAGTTTCCGCGATGGGCGAAGATGATCATATCATTACAGCATACAGAGACCATGGCCATGCCTTAGCTGTTGGTATGGATATGGATGAGTGCATGGCAGAATTATTTGGTAAAAGAACAGGATGCTCTAAAGGAAAAGGAGGCTCTATGCACTTTTTTGCGCCGGATAAAAATTTCTGGGGCGGGCACGGTATTGTTGGGGGTCAAACCCCACTCGGGCTAGGGATGGCTTTTGCCCTAAAGCACGCTGGGAAAAAAGGTGCGTGTCTGTGTTACATGGGAGATGGTGCAACCAACCAAGGTCCTTTTTACGAGTCACTCAACCTTGCCTCCCTTTGGGATCTTCCGGTTATTTATATTATCGAGAATAATGGTTACTCAATGGGCACAGCAGAATCCAGACACTCGGCAGGAGAACCCCTTGCTAGAAGAGGTGATGCCTTTGATATAGATTGGTCTGTTTCGGAAGGGCATAATATTTATGAAGTTAGAAGTACAATAGCAAAAGCTCTTGAAAATGCTCATTTGAATTGTCGTCCTTCTGTCTTGGAAATTAACACATATCGATATCGTGGACATTCGGTTGCTGATCCGGACCAAACCTACAGAAGCAAAGAAGAAATTGAAGAATACAAAAAAAATAAAGATCCTATCAGTATATTCAAAGATCAACTTTTAGAGGAGGGCCTTTTAACAGATAATCAATTTACCGAAATAGATTTACAAGCAAAAGATGAGGCCGAAGCTTCGGCCGAATTTGCTCTCGCAAGCCCATTGCCGGAACCCGCAGAACTTATGGATGATATTTATTGGGAAACCGATTATCCGGATAAATCAACCTCAAAAGGTACCATGTTCTTTGAGTATCCTGTTACAAAATCATAAAAGATGGCAATCATTACTTATAGAGAAGCACTCAACCAAGCTCTTTCTGAAGAAATTGAAAGAGACCAAAATGTTATCCTGCTTGGAGAAGAGGTCGCCCAATTTAAGGGTTCCTACAAAGTATCTGAGGGAATGCTTGAAAAATATGGTCCAAATAAAATAATTGATACTCCAATCAGTGAAGCAGCTTTTTCTGGTTTAGCAGTCGGAGCTGCTATGATGGGGATGAGGCCTGTCGTGGAATTTATGTTTTGGAGCTTTTGCTATGTAGCATTTGATCAAATTTTCAATAACGCAGCAAGTGTTCGCTACATGTCAGGGGGGCTTATTAATGTTCCTATTGTTTTTAGGGGTCCAGCTAATGGAGGAACAAATGTTGGAGCTACTCATTCTCACACCCCAGAAAACTTTATTGCAAACACACCTGGCTTAAAAGTTATTTGCCCGTCAACGCCTGCTGACGCCAAAGGAATGTTAAAATCTGCGATAAGAGACAATGACCCTGTTTGTGTAATGGAGAATACGATCCTTTACAACATGCAAGATGAGGTGCCAGAGGATAACGAATTCCTTGTTCCCTTAGGTAAAGCTAATGTTTTAAGAGAAGGCACTGATATTTCTATAATTGCCCACGGAAAGGCCGTACACACTTCTCTCGAGGCTGCTACCGCTCTAGAGGAAAAACATAACATTAATGCTGAGGTTGTAGACCTAAGATCGATTCGGCCTCTCGATGTAGATACCATCTTAAAAACGGTTAAGAAAACTAATCGAGTACTGCTTGTTGAAGAAAACAAGCCATTTTGTGGGGTAGGTGCTCAAATTTCATATCTCATTCAAGAACAAGCGTTTGATTATCTGGATGCACCCATTAAGCGAGTTTCTGCTGTAGATGCTCCTCAAGCCTACAGCAAAGCCCTAGAAAATGCACAAATCCCTGACAAGAATCGCGTCATAACTTCAGCACTCTCAATTCTTTAATACAATGGCTCTAGTAATTGAAATGCCAAAATTAAGCGACACCATGGCCGTCGGCACGGTTGTTAAATGGCACAAAACAATAGGTGAAATAGTTGCAAACGGTGATATTCTTGCAGAAATAGAAACCGACAAAGCAACGATGGAGCTCGAGAACTTTGAAGATGGTGTATTGCTCGCGATATTTGTTGAGGAGGGACATGAAGCTCCGATTGGAAGCCCGCTGGCGGTTGTTGGAGCCCAAGGTGAAGATATTACTTCTCTCATTCCTGCAGTTGATTTAGCGAGCAAGGATGTACCTGTAGAAAATAAGCCTGAGGAAGTGATTGAATCAAAAGTTGAACCAACAGC
Source organism: Opitutales bacterium (assembly GCA_965661905.1). GTDB lineage: Bacteria > Verrucomicrobiota > Verrucomicrobiia > Opitutales > Seribacteraceae > Seribacter. The sequence goes on along the minus strand of CBFIFQ010000017.1, from coordinate 5,907 downwards.
GGCTTCCAAAGATGACCTACTTGCCCCCGAAAGTCCAACCCACCACGAAACTAATGTTGATCAAAAACCAACAGATCGGCTTCTTATTTCCCCTCTAGCCAAAAAAATTGCCGAAGACAAAAATATTGATTTGGCTTCAATAAAAGGTAGTGGGCCAAGTGGTAGAATTACTAAAAAAGATTTAGAAAATAAAAATCAATCAACCAGTCCATTCCCTATTGGTAACTCCGATGAATTAGCGAATAATTTAAGCGGGATTTTATCCGAGAAGTCTATACCTCTTTCAAAAATGAGAAGTGTTATAGCTTCAAGATTGTTGGAGTCTAAAACAACAATCCCTCATTTTTATTTACAAAAGGAAATCAATGCACAGTTCATCAAGCATGCACGACTTTCTATTAATGAGAAATTAGCTAAGGTCCAGAAATTCACAAACTCTGCGTCCCTGAAAATTTCTGTAAACGATTTAATTCTCAAGGCTTGTGCTGAAGCAATAAAATGGCACCCTGAAATTAACACCTCGTGGGATACCGACAAAATAAAGTTTCACAAAGATGTTAATTTGGCTTTCGGGGTAGCAATTGAGGATGGTTTATTGACACCAGTCATTCGAAAAGCTAACACGCTTTCTCTCCATTCTATTTCTGCTACTGCTAAAGAGCTTATTTCAAAAGCTAGGAATAAAAAATTGGTGCCTGACGAGATGGCTGGTTCAACCTTTACTGTCACCAACTTAGGTATGTTTGGAGTAGATTTTTTTAGTGGTATTGTAAACCCCCCCAATGCTGCTATTTTATCCGTTGGCGCGAGCAGGAAAAAAGCGGTTATCGGGCCTAATGGAGAGGTTACTGCAGGGGAAACAATGATGCTTGGTCTCAGCTGTGATCATCGCCTCGTAGATGGTGCAATAGCAGCGAAATTCCTACAATCTCTTGCGGAAAATCTAGAAAATCCGTCAAGTATGCTAGTTTGAACAGGTTTCTCTTTTGGTCGTTATCCTGCAGTTCTTTGCTTGGCATCCTCAACCAACCAGTTTGCAATTGAAGACATCAACTGATTAACCCTATTTTTTGATTCAGGCAAATCTTGAGACCCCTTTGCTTCCGAACCAAAAATGTAATATTTTATTTTCGGCTCTGTTCCGCTTGGCCTTATCGCTACAGAAAAATCATTTTCTAGGCTAATAATTAAGAAGTTTTCGAGAGGTAGATTTTCTTCTTCCTCATCTACATGACCAGTTTGTAAGAAATCCTTAATACCAGTTATTTTAATGTCTGAAATAGTAGAAGGTGGTGAATTTCGGTAAGATTCAGCTAACCTTTTAATCGTTTCGCTTCCTTCTGCTCCCTCAAAATATATATTTTCTGTCTTCTCGGCGTGATAGCCGTATTTTAAATAAATACTATCAAGAAAATCTACGGCGGTAGAATTGGAGGATTTTAAAAACGCAAATAATTCTGATATTGCAAGAGCTGATGCATTTCCATCTTTGTCTCTAATTAAATCGACGGGGAGATAGCCATAACTTTCTTCAGCTGCAAGAAAGGCATACTTTGAGTATCTGCTTAAAACATCAATCCTAGTAAATAGGTCCGTGTTATCGTAGTCTAAGCCCAAACCTTCTTTCTCTTTAATTTCGGCTGTTGCCTGCTCCTCATATTTCCTAAGCTTTTGAGCCATCCACTTGAAACCGGTTGGGGTATTGATGCACGAAACTCCATTAGCATGACCAATCTTTTGTAGTAGTGGGCTTGTCACGAATGTTTTTAACAGGGCAAACCCTTTCTTGTTTTCATCCTTCAAGAGCTGCTTTCTCTTTAATTGCAAAAGGCGATATTCCGCCAACATACAGGCAACCTGATTACCAGTTAAGCATTGGTACTTGTTATCATTATCACGAGCTGCGACCCCAATTCTATCGCAATCAGGGTCACTTCCCAAAACTAAATCTGAACGAGTCTTTTTAGCTACTCCTATACCCATTTTAAGTGCTTCTTCATTTTCCGGGTTAGGCGAATTTACAGTACTAAAATTTGGATCTTGAATGTTTTGTTCATCCACGACACATACTTCTACTCCGTGATCCCAAAGTGCTGGCACAGCAGTAATGGCCCCTGTTCCATGGATTGGGGTAAATACCAGTTTAAGCCTTTGATTTTTTAACATTTCGGGATCTAGGACTGCTTCTTCCAAAACAGCCCTGTATGCGAGATCTTCTGAGGTTGGTAAGGTAGTAATTTCCAATTCCCTGGATTGATAATTAAGACTCGATACAAGGTCATCTAAGGAAATTCTATTGTAGTTATCAACAATTAGGTTGGCGTGTGGCGGAACAAACTGAGCACCATCATAGAAGTATGCCTTAAAGCCATTGTCATGAAAAGGGTTGTGGCTTGCAGTAATGACAACTCCAGCGTGAGCAAAATTATTTCTCACTGCATAACTAAGTTGTGGAGTCGATCGAGGGCCATCAAATTTCATTGAATAACCTCCTAATCGTTTCCATTCATAAGCGACTAAGTCTGAAAATTTTTCAGAAAAATGCCTTACATCATGTGCTACCACCAAACGTGGTTGCTCGAAAATCCCCTCTCCCGCCATCCATTGTTGTATGTAAGCAAAAAGAGCTGTTGTTGCTCGGATTACAGTAAGTTCATTAAGCGTGTTAGTGCCAACTGCCGGAAATTCAGGGCTTCCTTTGGGGGAATTTTTGCCCTTCTCTGATTTTGTGACAATTTTTCCAATGGTTCGACCCCTCATCCCGCCAGTTCCAAAAGCCAAATCTTTGTGAAAACGATTGTTTAGTTCTTCCCAATTGTTTTCTTCCAGTAATTCCCCTAACGAATCCAAAAATCTTTCCGGAATATCCCTTGCATTTAAGAATTCTGTAATATTTTCAAAAGATTTTTCTAAAAGGTTTTTACTTTTAAAAGCCTCTTGGGCATTAATTTTTACTTCTTCAAGTTTTTCGTTATCCATGTTTTATAAATTTTATTGTTCTGCTGGAAAACGATAGACTCGCTCTCCCTTTGCTCCATAACCTAATTCTTTTCTAGCAGTAGCGTCTTGAAAGTCTGGGTTTTTTCTAAGGTTATCCAAATAGTTCCTGTTGTTGTTCGCTTCTTTGCGAAATTCGTAAATATCCTTTTCGAGAACCGCTTTGTTGCTTTCTCGAAAAGAAAGTTCATCAAGTGCATCTTTATAACTGATCAATAACCAAACCGCTGCACTTATCGCGATGCATGCGATAATGCCCGTAAAAATTCTATTTTTCATCATAACTATTTTTAACCGGTTAAAATGTCATGAATCCTTATCATCCCAATGACCCCCTCACGCGGGGAGTCGATAACAGGTAAAACTGATATGGCTGATTTTCTTTTTTCCATCTTTTCCAGTGCTCCCCCAAGAGAGGTATTTGATTGAATTACAACTGGGTTTTCAGTCATAATATCACTAGCTTTAATATCTTTTAAATCCTGGAATTTATGGAGTGCTCTTCTTAAATCCCCGTCTGATATTAATCCTACAAGATTTCTTTTATGGTTTAATACACAAGCGGCACCGAGTGGGTGTGTGGTCATTTTTACAACTACATCCTGAATGGTTGCGTTTTCATCAACAATCGCAGTTTTTTCTGTTGCATGCATAACGTCTTTTACCGTTAAAACTAAATTTCTTCCTAGTTGACCAGCAGGATGTGTCACCGCGTAATCAGTCTCTGTAAAACCTCTTCTGTTCATCAAGGCAGAAGCAATTGCATCTCCAATAGAAGAAGCTACCGCAAAACTTGCTGTTGGCACGATTCCTAAAGGGTCTGCTTCTTTTCCAACGCTAGCATCTAAGGACACATCTACTAAGTCGTTCAATTTTCCTTCTAATCGACCAAAGATTCCTACAATCTGAGCGTTTCTACTTTTTAAAATTGGTGCCAAAGCAATAAGTTCTGGGGTTGAACCACTATTGGATAAAAAAATTACAGGATCTCCTGTTTGGTGAATTCCTAAATCTCCATGAAGTGCTTCCGCTGGGTGTAAAAATGACGATGGTGATCCTGTGCTACATAGAGTTGCTGATATTTTTTTACCTAAATGACCTGATTTCCCAATCCCTGAAACTATTATTTTTTGGTCTTTGGTTAAAAGAATATCAATCGCTTTTACAAAGGTTGAAGTAACGCGTTCCGAAGCTTTCAAAATTGAAGAGGCTTCTTTTTGTAAAACGGTTTTTGCAATATCTAGATCTTGATTATCTTCCATTGGGATTAAATTATTTATTATCTTATACACTCTTCAGTAAAACTCCCATGAAAAAGTTGTAAATCTTGTACTTCTTGTTTGCGAAAAAGAATTTAATCGTTTGTAACTCTCACATTATGTTTCAAGTAACTTTTTCTGAACAAAGTTTATCTATTCTCAATGATCTTCCCCAAAATGATCAATTAAAACTAATGGACACACTAAGTTCCTTAACAAATACAATACTCAATGAGTCTGATTCAGATATAGGAAAGTTCCAAAGAAACAATAAATTATTCTACAGGCTTAGGGTTGATGATTTAAGGATTTACTTTGAAAAGGTAAATCTTGCTTTGCATTGTATATACATACTTCCAAAAAACTCTCTAAATGACTTTCTTTTTCGTTGTAAATTACCATCTTCTGAAAAGGCTGTGCTTGAAAATCACCAAAGCTTTTGGGATTATTTGGATTCTCTTAAAAGAAAATAAGGGCATCTATTGTGTATAACCTTGTGGGAAGTTTATAATTATCAAGGTTTGTAACTTCATTTTTACTAATTTTGCGATTTATCTTTTTTTTACTAAGACAACATTTTTCCTCTTTACCTTGATAATGAAGGGTTTAAAAAGATATTGTGCTTATTAACCCCTATAATAAGAAGATTGATTATTTAAAAATTCTTTATCTATAATAATTGAAGATTGTTTATTTGTTGATTTTCTTTCACAAAAGAAAATATGAAATTTAAAATTAATCGGGATCATTTTAGTTCGGGTATCCAACTTGTCATGAGTGTCGTTGGATCCAGAAAAACAATGCCCATTCTGCAAAACGTTCTAATCGAAGCAAAAGATGGTTTGGTTTGGCTAACAACAACGAATCTTGATCTCGGAGCAAAATGCAGTGTAAAAGCGGATATTTCAGAAGAAGGTTCCATAACACTGCCAGTTAAAGAGTTAGGAAGAATAATCCGTGAACTAGCTGATATGGAAGTTAGTATAGAAACAGGAGAAACACCTAAAGCAACAATTAGCACTCGAGGATCAATCTTCAATGTTATTGGAATGGAAAGCAAAGAGTTCCCTCCCCTTCCTGAACTGGAAGAACAAATACAGTTTGATTTCGACAGGGAAGATTTGATAACGATGCTCAAAAGTGTTTCCTATGCTCAATCAGTAAATGAAGAAAGATACATGCTTAAGGGTGTCTTTTTTCAGTTGAGTCAAGGGAAACTGGCGTTGGTGGCAACAGATGGAAGGAGGTTAGCTGTTTCAAAAAGTGATATTGAAACCAAGGGAGAGGGAGAATTTATTTTACCTTCTCTTTCTGTTAACGAAATAGAAAAACTTCCTAAAGTGGGTGATAGAATAAAAGTATCTTTTACTGACCGACAAGTATCATTTGAACTTAAAGTAGAAGAAAATGAAGATTCTGGAGGATTTAAAAATTCAATATATTTGGTCTCCAAGGTAGTAGAAGGGAAATATCCTAATTACAAACAGGTTATACCAAAAGATGATTTTAACAGTGCAGAAGTAGAAAGAGAATTAATGCAGGAATGCGTTCATAGGGCAGCTCTTGTTTCAGATGAAAAAGTAACATTACGCATTAAAACGGGGGTAATGGAAATAACTGGACTAAGTACCTTAGGAGACGCCTGTGAATC
>CBFIFQ010000016.1:0-32337 GCA_965661905.1 Opitutales bacterium | reverse complement strand
CATCTTCATGATGCCAACGAATAACTGACTCAACATCACGGTTAAGCCCCCACTCTTTACAGACAATGCACCCGAGCAGATCATGAGAAGGAGAGTTTTTCTGACGCTCAATCTCAATCATACTCACCTCGTCGTAAAGAGCATCTCCCACATCTCGGCAAAAATCCTCTGGGTGAAGTTGTAAGCGTGCGACTTTGCCAATGTCGTGAACGAGACCGCAGCTGTAGGCCCGCTGATGGGGCACAATATTTGTGAGCTCCGCAATAGTGGAGGAAGCCACGGCTACCCCCAAACTATGCTTCCAAAGTTCTGCTGGGTCGTAATTTAAATTTTTGGCGTTATCCACCTTAAATGCTTTGAAAACCGATGAGGTGAGGATAACCATATGGATTTTATCGAAGCCCAAGGTACTTATGGCATCGCTCACATCAGTTACTCTTTCCCTTTCGCCTCGGTACTGAACACTATTCGCTACCCTCAAAACCTTCATGGACAAGGTTTGATCTGACCTCATCATTTCCTGAATTGAATGAGTCGGAGAATTCGGATCCTTTAGCATCAAAGAAAGGTCATCAAATATAGCTGGAAGCGTGGGAAGGTTGTCCTTAAGCTGTTCCTTAAGAAATGTATAATCCACACTAGCACCTAATCCATCCACCGATTATTACATTTAAATACTTTTTTTATTGAATCAACAAGAAAGCTTTCGGAAATAAAAAATCATAAAGAACTTTCTTCCATCACGCCTTGCTGGCGTTTTTTGGCCTCATTAAACTCCAAGACATAAAAAAGATAACCATCAAGAGGCAGCAAACTGGGAAGAAATCGCCCATCCTAGCATACATTCCCCCTCCCCTCTTCTTAAGATCTAATTTTATTATCCCTGCCCCCTCAAAATAGATGTTTCCATTTTCGTCCTTTAACACATCTCTTTTTCGTCCCACGGGATCAATCCAGCCAGACCAGCCGGCATTCCCGCATCTTAACACTGGCAATCCCGTTTCAATCGCCCGGAGAACCGAATGGGCGGCATGCTGCTCCGCACAACCCTCTTCCCCAAACCAGGCGTCATTGGTGGAAACAAAGATCAGATCATTGCCTGCTAATGCAGCACCCTGAGCCAAACCCGGGAAAATGTCTTCGTAACAGATGAGAGGCCCAATCGTAAGCTCATCTTTATTTCCACCCGATAAAGAAATTGGTTGAAAGTCGTCGCCTGAGGTAAAATTACCAATGGGACCAACAAACCTGCTTAAGCCCGGAATAAAAGAAAAAGGGAATGGAATATACTCCCCAAAAGGCACTAACTTCCTTTTTGCATACCACAAAGGATCCAACCCTTGGAGTGGGGAGACTTTAGCGACCGTATTGTAGGAGTATAATTCTTCCCTGACCACTGCACCTAACAATATCGTAGTATTTGCCTCACTGGCCAACTCTTCCACCCACTTGGAATCAAGATTTAAGGGGTAAGGAGTTGAAGCTTCAGGCCAGACAATAAAATCTGGTGACATGTTGGCCAAGAGCATGGTTTGGTGGCGCAATCTCTCTTTGTGCAAAGATGCATTTCCGGAAACCCACTTATCTTCGAGGTAAGGCTGGCAAACACCGACCCTTATTTCACGCCCCCCTTCTTCTCCCCCTCGTTTTATACTCATAAGGAAAGGACTAACCATGAGGCAGAACAAACCAATGCCCAGATAAAAATCTGGACAGAAATTGGATAAAAGTCGTACCTCTGCTTCTTTCCTCCTTACAAGAAGATGGTGAATGTAGGAGCTGACACAGAGGTTGAAAAAAACTAAGAAAAAAGAAACTCCCCAGGCTCCCACCCATGCTGATGTTTGTAAAATCATAGGTCTTTCCCATTGGGTAATCGATAGTGGGCACCAGGGAAAACCTAAGGTAAACTGGGAACGAAGCCACTCGATGGAAACCCACAAGCAGGGTAACATAAACAAATACAGGCACCTTTTCCCAAAAGAGTAACCGGTGCCCAAAGGTATAAAATATCTTGCCACAAGAAACCAGGGTAACAGGTACAGGGAAAGCAGCAGACTGGCTGTAAGCATTCCACCAAAGGTTATGTGGCGAATCCAGCCAACGAGGCACACATGATACACAAACCCTGCTATCAAGTAGCAGACAAGAACTCGGCCCATCTTTGGTTTAAAAAAGAACCAAATTAAACTCGGAATTAAAAACACATAGGACGATTCAGGCGTCTGATAAGGAGGTTGTGCAGACAACAGTAAGGCGTAGGTGGAAAAAGCAGCAACAAGACCGCCCCCCCATTCCCTCAACCAATACTTGAGTGAAAGAAATATACTGTAAAAATTCATTGATTTTAGAATCAAATCACAAAGAACAAGACTCCTGACTGGGACGGGCAAGCAGGTTTTCAAATGGCTCGAGAGATACTTTTTTTTCAGCTAAACCATGATCGAGCATAAAGCGCCTACAGACTGAAAAAAGCTCCTCGGAGGATTGGGCCCGCCTCATGAAATGCAAAAATTTTCCTTCGGGGCATACGGAAAGCCCTACAAAGTTAAGGAATTTCTTAATACGTGCCACCAGGCGTGCATCATTCATATCGGGTTTTTTTAAAGCATCCAGCAATAGGAGCACATATTCATAAAGATTTTTCATCCTGGGGTAAAAAATTGGCTTTCCATCCTGCAATTCCCGAATTTGACGAAAAATCCACGGATTACGAATAGCAGAACGACCGATCATAATACCATACGCCCCTGTTTTCTCCTTGAGGTCAATCGCCACCTGAGCGGATGTCACATTTCCATTGAGCAAAACTGGGCAGTTTAGGCATTTCACCGCTTCGGAAACATAAGAATGGTCAGGAGTCGATCGATACCCGCCAAGAACAGTGCGGGTGTGCAAACTCAAGAGGTCAACATCCACTTCTTTCAATATTTTTAAAATTTCCAGGAAATGAGTATCATCCTCAAACCCAATTCTCATTTTAACTGTTAGTTTACTTTCGACCACAGACTTCATCGCAAATAAAATCTCTTTGATTTTTGCTGGATCTTTAAGCAGTCCTCCTCCCACATTTTTTTTAAAAACCCTGGGTGCAGGGCAACCCATATTCAAGTCAACTCCTGCGACAGGAAATTTATGGAGCAATTTGCAGGTCCGAACTATGTCCTCAATCGACTCACCCAACAGCTGGGCAAAAATTGGTTTGCTGGAGGGATTGGAAGTGATGGAACTGAGGATATCCGGGTTTAGCCTGGAACCGGCATAGACCCTGAAATATTCAGTGAAATAAAGATCCGGATCCCCAAACTCCGAAATAATTTTCATGAACGGTAACCCGGTTACATCTTGCATCGGGGCAAGTGCGGTCGGAAAAACAGAATTTGAAAACGACACTTTACCCCCGGGCGGATTTTAAGGGCTAATCAGTCCTGCTTTTTCAATATACGCTCTAATATCTCGGACATATCCTCAACATTATCAAGTACGCGGGATGCGACATGGATGGGTTTCTTCATTTGCAGAGCCAGCACAATCGAATCGCTGGGTCTCGCATCGAGTTCAATAATTTTTTTACCAAGTTCATTTTCCATTCTCAAAATAATGCGGGCAAAGAATGTGCCTTCGTCCACATCATTGATAAGGATACGCTCGATCGATGTTTCCAAGCCTTTGAGAATTAACCCAATCAGGTCATGAGTAAGTGGCCGTTCTTTCTTCACCTGATTGATCGTCATATTGATCGCGTTTCCAATTGCAGGGTCGACATAGATGACAAAAGTCTTTTGGTCATTACCTAAAAATATAGCACACCCATTGGAGGTGGGCATAACACCTTTAACTGTAACTTCAAACGATTCATTACTCATATACCTATTATTTCTTTCCTCGCTGTTTTCGGCAAGCACTTAACTTTTAAAACCTTCAGCAATTCTCGATGAATAATTCCAGCCAAAACCAAAAGAAGATTTTCCTCGTTGGCATGATGGGCACCGGGAAATCCACCATTGGGCTTCTGCTAGCTAAACGTTTAAAATTGGACTACCTTGACAGCGACCAATGGATTGAGTCACGAACCTCTTTGTCCGTCCCCGAAATTTTCAAGTACAAGGGTGAGTCACATTTCAGAACCCTGGAAGAAATATTTATCACCAAAGAACTGCCTCGAGAAAGGTGTGTAATCTCCTGCGGCGGAGGACTGTGCGTTCAGCCTGGTATGATGAATAAACTCAAAGAAAAAGGGATTGTTATCTGCCTTTGGGCATCTCCAAGTGAGATCGTTAAAAGAACGAAGAATGAAAAAAGCAGGCCTTTGCTTGCCACTTCAAATCCTTTCCAAAAAATCAACGAAATTCTCGAAGTAAGAAAATCGATCTATCAATCAGCTGATCATGTTTTTCAAACGGATGGATTGTCACCGGAGGAGATTACCCAGCGCATCCAAGCTATTCTCTAAGCTATTTATTGAATGAATTGGGCAAATGATTCTGGTGGCCGAACCACCTTCCCTTGATCGTCCACAAATGCATGGGTGGTCGAACCCGAAGCCAGTTTTTCTGGCCCCCTAAACACTTGGTATTTAATTTTTAACCGAAGAAGGGATTGAAAGCTCGCGTCGGCCAAAACTGTCAGCCTGTCATCAAAATGGGCAGGTTTTTTGAATGTGGCATCACAATCCAAAACAGGTAAAAAAAAGCCCTTTTGTTCAAGGCTTTTGTAAGGCATACCTATTTCATCCAGCAATTGAATCCTTGCCACTTCAAACCAATGGAAATAGTTAGCATGATATACAATTCCCATTTTGTCAGTCTCTTCGTAGCGAACCCTTATTTTCGTTTCGAAACCTTGCATCATTTCTGATTATTTAAACATTCTCGAATAGCCAAGCTTTTACCATTTTATGTCTTTATCAAAAAACGAGCGTCGGCTCACCATCTGGATAGGTATCGCGATTGGAATTGCCTGTTCATCGATGTTGGTTCGCTACGCACTTAAACAAAAAAATATCCGGGCAGAACAACGCTCAGGAAATTATGCATCAGGCTTAACCGCATCCGATCAAAAACAATGCCCTCCTCTTCCGGAGAAAGTTAGAAAAGATATACCCAACGGGATTGTAGTCTTCCATGACTACAATCAGTCGATATCAGAACCTGCAACTTCCTGCAGCAGTTGGGTTATAGAGACTACCGGTAAATTCCGTTCTGAAAGGCTTTTCATCCTGGTCGAGCACATTCCTACCAACCCAAGACCCCTCTCTTATTACAGAGCATCTGAAATTTATGCTCTTTTGCAAACCAATCAATCGAAAGATGACCTGGACTTTTTCCTAAACGAGGAAACGAACAAAATAATAGGTAGAAACAGCCAAACCCTAGAGTACATTGTTCAAACCAAAAATATGCATCCGAGGGAAATTCGGAAAACGCTGAAAAGCTTCAGGCAAAACAAAGCACTCATCAAAAGGGCCCGACTTCCAACTTGGCGACCATAATGCAGTCCCTTTAACCATGGTAATCTCATTGACCCTACCTCAGCATTCTTTATTGTACACGCTTTTAGATTTACACTCTTGATCAAGAACGAACCACACTTACTTACCATATCGTGAACTTAGAAATAAAGGAGGCGGGCACTGCTCGCAAAATTGCAACCGTTAGCTTCGATTCCAACGAAGTTTCAGAAAAAGAAAATCAAGTATGCCGTGAAATCAGCGGTGTGGCTAACATCCCTGGCTTCCGTAAAGGCAAGGCCCCAGTTTCAATAATCCGCCAAAAGTTTTCAAAAGAGTTAAAAGAAGAATTAAATCGTAAAATTTCCACCGAGGCTTACGAGGCTGTCCTCGCGGAGAAGGATCTCAAAGTTTTCTCTATTTTGAAAATCGATGCAGGGGACCTTGCATTTGGCAAACCCGCCAGCGTGGAGGTGACCATCGACATCGAACCGGAGTTCGATCTTCCAGAGTTTGACAAGTTTGAATTAAAAATTCATCCCACAGATGTCAGCGATGAGGATGTAGAAAATGAACTGAAATCTCTTTGCGATCAGCGTGCTTCTTTTGAGGTGGTTGAAAGAAAAGCTCAGGAAGGTGATTATGTAAAATGCTCCTACGAAGGAAAAATGGGTGATGAAGCTGTAGCTGAACTTGTACCAGATAAACCGATGTATGGAAAGCAGAGCAATACATGGGAAGAAGCGGGCCAGGTTAAAGGACTCGGCGTCGACGCTATTGCTCAAGGAGTAATCGGTATGGGCAAGGATGATAAATCTGAAGTCGAAGCCAAATTTGATGATGACTTCGAAGTGGCCCCGCTCGCCGGAAAATCCGTGTCTTACAATTTAGAGGTGCATGAAGTTCGTGAAAAGAAAGCACCCGCTCCAGATTCCAAAGAATTCCTCGAATCTTTAAAGGTTGAATCCGTCGACGACCTCAAAGAAAAAATTAAAAAAGACCTGGAAGCCAGGAAAGGTCATGAGAATCAAAACTCCAAGCGCCAACAGGTGACGCAAAAGATTCTTGAAATGCCGGACTTCCCTCTTCCTCAGCAAGCCGTGGAAGATGAATCCAAGAACATTTTCCAGGGTAATGTACAACGAGCCCTGCAAGGTGGCACCAAGCAGGAGGAGATTGAGGAAAAAAGGGATGAGCTTTGGAAACAATCCCAAACCCAGGCAGAAGCCCGGGTCAAGTTGACCATAGCTTTGGGCAAAGTAGCCGAACAGGAAAAGGTCGAGGTAAGCAACGAAGATCTTGCCCAGGCAGCCACCCGCGAGGCTATGATGATGCGGAAAGACCCCACAGAATATGTAAAGGAATTATCCAAGGATCGTGTCCGGCTAAACCGCTTCAGGCAGGATATCCTGCACGACAAGGCACTTGAGCTGGTTACCGCAAAAGGAATCGAGACAATTTGTGAAATTGAAGGAGAGCATACACACTAAGTAGTTTTATCATTATGGGAGCTTATTTACCACTACCGCATGTTTATGAAAGAGAAGGCCGCCAGGAGCGGTCTTGGGACATCTACAGTCGCTTGTTACGGGATCGCATTGTATTTATCGGTACCCCGATAGATGATTTTGTGGCTAACTCAATTATTGCCCAACTGCTTTTCCTTCAAATGGAAGACCCAAAGAAGGACATCCATGTTTACATCAATTCACCCGGAGGGAGTGTGTCGGACGGGATGGCAATTTATGACACCTTAAATTTCATGCAATGCGACATCGTAACTTACTGCATTGGCATGACCGCAAGCATGAGCACAGTTCTGCTTGCTGCGGGAACTCCAGGCAAGCGATATGCCTTGCCCAATAGCCGGGTAATGATCCACCAACCCAGTGGTGGAGCGGGAGGACAAACTTCTGATATTTCGATTGCCGCTAAGGAAATATTAAGATGGAGAAAGACGATCAATGAAATCCTTTCCAAGCACAGCGGCAAAGAAGTTAAGCAAATCGAGCAAGACTCTGACCGGGATTACTACATGACCGCAGACGAAGCTCAGGCTTATGGTCTTGTCGACGAGGTAATTTCTCAAAAACCCACTAAGTAATTGGCCAAGCCATCGAAAATCAATTTTTGCTCTTTTTGCGGGAAACCCCAGCAGGAAGTCAAAAAAATGATTGCTGGCCCAGCGAATGTTTTCATTTGTGACTCATGTGTTCGGGTGTGTAAGACGATTGTCGACCGCGAGCTTGGAGAAAAAGAGAAAAAGGAAAAAAAGGAATTTTCAAAACCATTTTTCAACCTACAAAAACCCCAAGAAATCAAGGCCCACTTGGACGAACACATCATTGGCCAAGAGCATGCTAAAAAAGTTCTCTCGGTCGCGGTTCATAATCACTATAAAAGACTTTCGTCGGAACTTGGTATAAGCCCGAGCACCAACTCCAAGCCTTTCATGTCTCCGGAATTAGAAGAGGTAGAGATTGAAAAAAGCAATGTGCTGCTTCTCGGACCAACCGGTAGCGGTAAAACATTTCTGGCTCGGACTCTTGCCAAGTTACTGGATGTTCCCTTTGCCATCGCAGATGCCACAACCCTTACCGAGGCAGGTTACGTTGGGGATGATGTTGAAAACATTGTTCTAAGGCTGCTGCAGTCTGCGGACCAAGATGTAGAAAAAGCCCAATGTGGAATTATTTATGTCGATGAAATCGACAAAATTGGGCGCAAGACTGATAATGTGTCAATTACCAGGGATGTTTCCGGTGAAGGTGTTCAGCAGGCACTGCTTAAGATTCTCGAGGGTACCATTTGCAATGTACCACCACAAGGAGGCAGGAAGCATCCCAATCAGGAATATATCCAGCTTAATACTTCTAATATTTTATTTATCTGCGGTGGTGCATTCATTGACTTAGACCAAATTGTTGAACAAAGAACTGGCTCTAAGACCTTGGGATACTCTGCATCCACCCCGAAAGAATCAGCGGAACTTCTGGCTGAAGTCAGACCTGAAGATTTAGTAAAGTATGGCCTCATCCCTGAGTTCATTGGCAGGTTGCCTGTTCTTTCTCTCCTTGAAGAACTTAGCCGCAATGAACTTGTAAAAGTATTACGCGACACCCGGAACTCTTTGCTCAAACAATACCAAAAGCTCTTTTTGATGGAGGGGGCTGAGTTGCGCTTTACCCGCGAAGCGGTGCTCGCAATTGCGGACCAAGCCATTCTGATGAAAACCGGGGCCCGTGCCCTCAGGTCCATTATGGAAGACATTATGCTAGATATTATGTATGATCTACCAAACATAGATCACCCGGTAGAGGTTGTCATTTCAGCAGGAGTTGTGAAGGGCAAAACAAAAGCTAAGATTATAGCTTTACCCATTGGTAAAAAAGACGCAGCCTGAGTTGTTATTATTGGGGCAGAGTCAGGATACTTTTTCTGATATTGTTCTCGGGATTGCTATCTTTCTGCGCAGCCAGTTTTAAATTACTGAAAATTTCCACACCCCCTTTTGCCGCAGTGCTGTCTATGTATAACTGCTCACTTCTTGTTTGTCCGGGTTTCATATTGGAGAACGTAAATTTTCTGGAAGTTCCATCAAAGCTGACATCCATAGACATATTGTTAATCCAAGATGACCCTTGGTTTTGAACTGTCACTAAAAAAGGTACGGTTCCACCACCCTCAATATTTGCTAGTACCTCAGGGGCAAAATAATAGCCAACCACTGAGCCATCATGGTAATCCATGTCATTCCTTTTAATTATTCTCTTGAGGTTTAACACACCATGACCGCTCAATTGGTCAAAGCCTGGCTTCTCCGTTTCATCTGCATAGGTAAACAACAACTCTTTTACTTGCTGCGTGGATAAATGAGGGTTTCTCGAAAGCTCAGATAATGCAGCTCCTGAAACAAATGCTGTGGCCGAAGAAGTGCCATCCAAAACAGCATATCCATCCGCTCCATACGCACTTATTACATCAACTCCTGGAGCAGAGAGATCAACCCCATCACCAAAGTTTGAGAAATCGGCAACCGTACCATTAAAATTTAAGGCAGAGACACCAAGAACCTCATCATATTGGGCAGGGTATGCCACTTGACCAATACCATCATTCCCCGAAGCCGCGACCAGTAAAATATTTTTGGAGGTTGCATACTTAATGGCATGGCTCAAGACAGCGCTGGGTCTATCTCCTCCAAGACTAAGGTTGATGAGGTCAACTTTCCTGTCAACGGCTGCAATAATCGCTTCGGACAGGGTAAATACATCCCCTACCCCATCTTCACCCAGTAATTCAATGGATAATATCTTTGTCGCTGGAGCAATCCCTTGAAAAGCATCTGTGGATCCTGCAATGATGGAGGCAATCGCTGTGCCATGATCAGTGTTTACTTCCTTCGACGGTTGATCAATAAATGAAATTACTTCCCTCTCAACATGGGATAAACTTGGATGCGAGAAATCAATTGCAGAATCAATAATGGCAACAGATGTACCTTTACCCCATTCACTGCGGTCTTCCTTCATGTTTATCCACTCGTCTACAGTCCTGGGCACACCTGTTTGAAGATCACTTTCTGCAGCCTTTGGTTTCCGTGGCAAAAAAATGGGGGTATTTATCTCGATGCCATGGATCCCTTTATCTTCTCTTAATGCAGAAGACGCTAGGTCAGAGTCCAAAATTTGTAACCGGGCTGTTAAAATCTGCGGCATAGCTGAGCGAAGTTTCATGCCCTTAGTCTCAAGAGAATCGAGAAAATCAGACATCACCTGCGGAGAAGAAAAGCTAAGTGTGAAATCGTCAAACTTTGGATCTTTCAATAATTCCTTTACAGCGGAAAATGGACCAAAAGTATGACTCAGAAGAATTTTATCCTGAAAACCAGGACCCTTTACTGCTTTTGTTAAAGGAAGATTCAGAGGCTTTCTCTCAGCAACATCTTCAAGCCAAGAAGACCAGTCCGATTGATAAAATAAACTAGCTATAAAAAGAAGAACCGAAGCTAAAAGCAAAATAAGGGTCAAACGGCTTCTCATAAGATTACACTCTCGCTAATCCATCGAAATCTCGCAAGATGAAAGCTTTGTTAGTATTTGTACTTTGAAAAACAGGATCCTTATTGTTGGTCATGGCCTATCGGGTGCCATTCTTGCTCAGACTTTCTTGCAAAAAAAACAAAGCGTAGATGTATGTGAAGCGGACTTCCCATACCATGCAAGTAAGATCGCAGCTGGCCTTGTTAATCCTTTTATTGGCCCAAAACTCAATACACCTCTTGATATTGAAGAATGCTTTGCTGAAATTAAGAAATTCGGTGATTATTTTGAAAAACTGAGTGGGGACAGGTTTTATTATTCGCTTCCCATGTACCGTGTGTTCAAAACTTCAAGACAAGCAGATTTTTGGGCGGATCGATCCCAGAAATCTCCTCACTTCTGCGACAGATCTGGCATTATAAATAACCAAGAGGCTTCTTCACTTGGAATCCGGGCACCATACGGAATGGGTCTCACAAAATGCCTGAGGCTCCACATCCAATCGTTTTTAGAATACTCGAAGCATAGATTAATGGAAAGCGAACAGTGGATCGAAGGGCCCGTTGATTATGACCGTTGCAGTTACCAAAAAATTATTTTTTGCGAAGGGTTTAGGGTAATGGATAACCCATGGTTTTCTTTTATCCCCGCAGCCCCTGTGAGAGGTGAAATTATCGGGGTTGATTCTTACCTAAAAACAAGTGTCAGCAATGGGACTTGGGCCATACCCATATCAAGGGAACACTTTATGGCAGGCTCAACATGGGACCATGAAGTTCTAGAAACTGGTCCTAGCCAGAAAGCTAAAGAACAAATTCTTCGGTCTCTAAACTTCATCAAAATTGATCCGGGTAAAATCTCAAAGCAATACAGTGGGGTACGAACGGGTACAGTCGACCGAAATCCTATCCTCGGATCTCACCCTCAAAATAAAAAGTTATTTGTTTTCAACGGTTTTGGATCAAGAGGAGCCACCACTATCCCTTTACATGCCAAGCAAATGGTTGAATATATCCTTAACAGCGCCCCGCTTCCCCCACTTGTGGATATTGCAAGATTTAAAGAATTCAGGGCTTACAAAAAATGAAATTAACCAACCAAGTTCATCAAATTTTATCCCAATATTTAAAGCCTGGAGATTGTGCCGTAGATATGACCGTTGGAAACGGTTGGGATACCCTGTTTCTCTCAAAAGCTGTAGAAGAAGCGGGACAAGTTTTCGGTTTTGATATTCAAAAGGAAGCCATTGAGCAAACAGATGCTCGAATCAATAATAATAATCCAACCAAGAACTACACTTTAATAAACTCATGTCACACGGAGTTTGAGCAAAAAATTCCCCGTGTTTTTTATCAAAAAATTAAAGCTTTCACCTTCAACCTTGGGTACCTCCCCCATTCAAACAAAGAAATTATAACACAGCCCCACTCAAGTCGTTATGCAGTAGATAAATCATACCAATGGTTAGCGGAAGATGGAGTGATGACTATTATTACCTACCAGGGACATAGCGGGGGCATGGAGGAAACAGAAACCGTGCTGGACTGGGCACAAAATGTTCCTGCATATAACCAAGTGATAAGGGGGAATGACTCTGCTGAGTCTCCCCTCCTTGTCGTAATCAAAAAATCAAAAAGGGCTAATTAAATCAATGTCCTCTTCGTAATTTACCCGGGGGTGGGCAAAACCAAACAATTTAAGGAATTCATTCTGGTATTCCTCAAAAGCGGTTAAATCAGTAAGGTTAGAAGTATTCACTTGGGGCCAAAGATTGATAATTTCCTGCTGTATTTCATCTTCCATTTCCCAGTCATCTAAACGGATTCGTCCCGCTACATCAACGATAGGTGAATCCGATTCTGCATAAAGAAAGCGACTGAATAAACGAGCCGTCTGCTCGATACACCCTTCATGCGTGCCTGCTTCTCTCATGATCTTGAAAAGAATCGAAACATAAAGGGGTACCACAGGAATAGCCGAGCTTGCCTGGGTAACGACTGCTTTGTTTACCGAAACAAATGAACGCCCTGCCACTTTTTCCTTAAGCAAATTATTCAGGGTATGGGCACAATTCTCAAGGTGCTCTTTGGCTCGGCCAATTGTTCCGTTGCGGTAGATTGGTTGTGTTACCTCCGGTCCGATGTAAGAATAGGCGACATTTATACAACCTGGAGCCAATAAATTCTCCTGTAAAAGCCTTTCTGTCCAAAGTGTCCAGTCATCTCCTCCCATGACTTTTTCAGTGCTCTCGATTTCAGCATCAGTTGCCGGGTTTATAACCACTTCCTTAACTTCTCTTTTGTCCGTATCAAGGGTCTTATTTTTATAAACTGAACCGATTGGTTTTAAGCATGCTCGATAGGTCTGGCCATCCAACGGATCTGTTCGTCGCGGTGAGGCAAGGCTGTAAACTACAAGATCAAACTGCCCCATTTCCTTGGCTTTTTCAATAACTTCATCCTTACATTCGTTGGAAAATGCATCGCCATTAATGTCAACAGATCGAATACCTATCTCTTGGGAGAATTTGTTAAAAGCTAACGAATTGTAATAACCAGCGCTCGCGGGTTTATCTTCTTTGGGTGGACGCTCAAAATAAACACCAAGGGTCTCAGCTCCGGCAGAAAAAGTAGCTGAGATACGACTTGAAAGACCGTAGCCAGTGGATGCACCAATGACCAGTACACGCTTTGGTTTATCCTCATGAGTGAGAAGGTTCTCTTTTGCATGACTGATCTGGTCACGAACATTCTCCAGGCAGCCGGCCGGGTGTGAAGTAATGCAAACAAAACCTTTAATTCTTGGCTTAATAATCATGAGTCTTTTTTTATCACTATTGACTAAATTAAAGAAGTATAATTTTGCTATGGATTAATTTGATGGGATACCGAAGAAAAAAGAATTTCAAGAAAACAGATTTAATTGCTAATTTCATGGGGCTACCCGAGTCGGATGAAACCATGTTTCTATCCACACCTAAGTCTATCACCAGCGTCATTGAAAAAGCGTGGAGTGACTGGTCTATTGGAAGCCAAGTTTCTCCTGAGCAAGTTATTTCTCAAAATTGGTACAAAGTGGTTGGCAACAGGCTATCCACCAAGTGTGCACCAGATCGAATAGATAAGAGTGGCAAGTTATTTATACGGTCCGCAAGCGGTCCAATCAAACAGGAATTATCTTTTATCAAAAAACAGATTCAAATAAGAATTTCCAAGTTGAAAGGATGCGAGACAATTAAAGAAATCAAAATTTACTAGCAGCTCAATGGAAATGATCGACGGTTTTGTATCGTGACGCAACTATTTTGAAAAGGCTTGCGGAAATACAGACGAGAATTGTCCAAAACCAAAATTCAGATGCACCGGAAAGCAATAAATTGCCATTTTGATCAACGAGCAAGAACTTGACTCCGGAAGCCAAGTAATTTCCCAGGGATACCGTTAAAAGAAAGAGAGCCATCACCACTGACTTTAAACTCTTGGGTGCCTGTGTGTAGGCGAATTCTAAGCAAGTAATTGAAACTAAAATTTCAGAAACGGTTAAAATAAAGCAGGCCAATACCTGCCACATTACGCTCGGATTCAACCCAGCATCTATTTTCATCTGAACCCATGAAACCAGGGCAAAGGATCCACCCATCACCCATAGACCTAACCTCATTTTCCCGAGTGGAGTAATAGTGAAATACTTAGCACAAGAAGGATAAACAATCGAAGAGAAGCAAGGAATTAGCAGTAAGATAAACAAAGGGTTCCATACTGCAGACACCTGAGATGCAAGCATCTCCATGCCCCCTACCCAAGGAATCCATTCAGGAATCACACGGTCAAGATTTCTTGCCTGCACCTGCCATAAGGTACCGATTTGGTCAAAGAGAGCCCAAAATAAAATTACAAATGAAAAAATAAGGGATAACCGAAGCAGTATTCGGACATTCTCTAGAGAAAAAGTCTCGCGAAACCAAGAAAATCCACGAGGTGGAATATGAGTGAAATCATTTCTTCCCAACCAGAAGATTACAGTCGCGATCGCCATAAGAGCACCAGGTAAACCAAAGGCATAGTGGTGACCAAATATAACCTCCCCCATCTCTTTGGGTCCGACTATCCATGAAAAATAAGGATAAAGCCATTCACCAAGAGAACCCTCTACCCTTCTCGCCTCAAGCAAAAAAGGCGTCAGTAACCCTGAAATAAAAGCACCCAAGTTGATTGAAAAATAAAACCAACCAAAAACTTTTGTTATGAGATGCTTATTCTTGTCACAAAACTGGTCACCCACATGAGAAGAAACACAGGGTTTGATACCACCTGATCCGATTGCGATCAATAAAAGACCGAGGAAAAGCCATAACTTGGTATCACCCCATACCCCCATAAAAGCCAAGCAAGCATGACCAGCACAGTAACAGATCGATAAAATGATAATTGTTTTATATTTCCCCCAAAACGCATCTGCGACGAGACCCCCAACGATGGGGAAGAAATATGCTGAACCCACAAATAAATGAACCCAGGCCTCAGCGGATTTTGCACCAAAAACTGCCAATTCCCCATCGGGTTGGGTAAGGTAAAGTGTCATGTACGCAAGCAAAACACTACGCATACCGTAGAAGGAAAATCGCTCAGCGACTTCGTTTCCAATAATAAATGGTATACCAGGTGGTAAGCGACTGGTAATAATGGGAGTAGAACGAAACATTTTAGTTACGAAGAAAATTGTCTTCTTTTTTTCGCCGGCTTAGTTCTTCATCCAAATCCTTTAAAATTGCTTTTTTTTCATTCATCGCAGTATCTTCCTTCTCAATAACTGCTGATAGATTCTTTCTATTTAAAGAATATAAATAAATATTAAAAGTTATTCCTAAAGAACATAGGGCAACTGCAATTATTAAAGATCCATTTAGAAACAAACATGTGATTAAGAGTGTGATAAATAGAGTTAAATTAATGAATTCAATTTTCTTGTATAACATATTCGGTAAATATAGGTATTTTGCTATTAAAATTAGTCTTGCCTTAAACATTACTTTTAAATGAATCGTTTCAATGAAAATTCATAAATTTATACTTTTAATTTTTATTTTCGGATTTTTGGGATGTGAAAAGCAGGTTGACTATAGCCCCGTTGAAGAAGTTAACTCGTCCAAAGTTCCTCTTCCCGTTCAAGACCAGGCTAGTAATACAAAGCCAGAAGTAATTGGTAAAACTTTATCTTCTGAGGAAGAAAAAAAACCGAGTAAATATAGAGAAACTACCTCCTTACCAGGTCTGCCAAAGATGGCACCTCCTGCGATTAAAAAATCACAAAAAATAATCGAACCTGAGTTCACAGAGGAGTTACTCAAGGCAGTAGGCAATTGGAAAAAGATACCTAAATCCGTATTTCCTCTCAAGGATGTGAGTATTCAGGAACCAGTTGTTTTCAAGCTTACAGGTGTGAACGGACAGGTTATTGCAACAACTCCCTTGGATGCAGCTAAGGATGTTGTGGTCAAAGGGATTATGGGCGAATCTCTCGTTATTTCCCCTTCGGTAAACTCCAAATTTGAAACAACTATAGAACTTGATAAAACAGATTTTAAAAAATGTGTGGCTTTTCGCTTTGAAATGGGGAAAAAAGCATTACTCGCTAAGAAACTAGCAACGACCCAAGCTACCAGCAAAATGGGTAATAAAAACCCGCCCAGGAATGCCAAAAGTGAAAGCAAGCAGGATAACGCTTTGCTTATCCCTGGGGATTTTGGTCACGGAAAATTTTGTATTTGCCCAGAATGCAGAGAAAAAAGATTGGCATTAATTGGATCCATGAAATAAAATATTTCTATGAGTATTTCCACCACCAAGAAAAAAAAGAAAAGAGACATCGAGATCGGTGACTTCGTCAAAGAAACCGTATCTTCGAAGGGTAAAAAAAAGTGCGGTGAAGTGCTGATGATTCTTGCGGATAATCCAGGAGATCCGACTATTGAGTGTGTAGAAGTTCACCCGGATGAACTTACTCCTCTTGAGAAAGGATCAGATGGTATGAGAACATTCCGTACCAAAAGATCTAAATTAAAGCATTACACGCCTAGAAAATTGCTGTTTAGCAAGAAAACTTTTGAAAAAGGTGATGTGGTTCGTCACAAAAGGGGTGCTACCATCCGATATGGTAGGATTGTATGCTTCGTACACCCCGACGGGCTCTATTCCACCTCTCATGAGGAAGGCTATAACGGTAAAGACTTGCTCGAATGTGTAGAAATTGAAAAGAAACCAGGGTTAATGCAAAAAACTGGTCCAGATGGGGAACCAAAGAGATTCCAGGCACAAGGTAAAGACTGCAAGATCATCAAAGTAATCACAACAAATACAAAAGGGGAAGATACGACAATGCACCGGCTTGACATCCCTGATGACGAAGAAGATTTCTAAACCACATCCAAGTCACAACATAAAAGCAAAGTCTAAATCTCTCTTCTTCATTCTCGCAACTCTACTTTTCTTCAATTTGTAAGCCAGGACGATTTTGGACTTCAAATTCCCCTCTGCGTCTTGCCAGGATATCATGATCCCCTTTGGTGACCACTTGGTGTTGCACCATTTCAGCGAATAAGCAGCAATTAGGTAATCAATGGCTTCAGCACGATTTAGGTAGATGTCATCATTTACCTTCCGCACTTGCAGGAAATGTGTTGTAAAAATTTTTAGGAATTGTAGTCGCCAGACTTAATCTTTTGGCAACTCGCAATGGAAATTCCTGTAAGTTCAGACATCTCCTTCAGGGTTTTGCCCTCTACTAAAAATGCCTTTACCTGAGTAACAATTTCAGGCGTGATTTTTTTTCGGGAGGCAGAAATTCCAAATCTTTTGTTAAAAGTAGACTTTGCAATGGGAGGTAAACCATTTACATAACATTCTAGGTAATCAACTACACTGCGAAATAGTTTTCTACCATCAGAGCGGACATGCTTTTTGTGATCATCTTTGATTAAATCATAGAAATTCTCTTTTTTTGATTTAATATTTTTTTTGGCCTTGATTTGCTTCTCTATTTTTTTCTTTAAGCGTTCAAGGTCTTTAATACTTGTATCATTTGTAATGTCCATAATTTGTAAGGGTTGCTACTAAATAATAATTTATAATAGAAATAAAAATAAAATGTAAAGTTTTAATATAAGGAGCGATCTAGACTTCTATATTGAATAGCTTCCAGTATGTGCTCGCGCTCAACATCATGAGCACCAGCCATATCAGCAATGGTTCGGGACACCTTTAATATTCGTGAATAGGCACGAGCAGACAAAGACATGCGTTCCATTGCTAAAGATAATAAATCCATATTTCCAGCAGAAATCTTGCAAAATTTGTTAAGTAAACTTTCTGACATATTAGCATTTGTTTTCGTAGAAACATTTATATCCTTGAATCTCTTTTCTTGAATCTTCCTGCATTGAATAACCCTCTCTCGAATCAGAGCAGACCCTTCCCCTTCCTCTTCTGATTTTAAATCAGAAATCCGTACAGCAGGCGCATCTACATGTAAGTCAATACGGTCCAATAAGGGACCACTTATTTTATTTCGATATTTTTGAATTTGAGGAATAGAACACCGGCATTGATTTGAATCATCACCTAGATAACCACATGGGCATGGATTCATCGCAGCAACCAACATAAACTGGCAAGGCAGGGTAATTTTTCCCGCACTGCGGGAAATGGTAACCGTTCCATCTTCAATAGGTTGCCGAAGAACTTCAAGGGCGGATCTCTTAAACTCAGGAAGCTCGTCCATAAACAAGACTCCATGATGAGCCAAAGATATCTCTCCCGGACCAGGTTTAGTCCCCCCCCCAAGCAATCCTACGTCGCTAATCGTGTGGTGTGGTGTACGAATGGGGCGTGATAATCCACCTTTTTGAATAGTAGTCGCAAGCCCACCGACAGAAAATATAGTTAAGATCTCTAAATATTCATCTATAGATGGGGGTGGTAAGATTGTTGGAATTCTTTTTGCAACCATAGATTTGCCAGATCCAGGCGGGCCAACAATGAGTAAATTATGACCACCAGCTACAGAAATTTCAACAGCACGCCTCAAATTCAACTGCCCTTTTATTTCATTAAAATCCAGGTCAAAGGACTTACTTTGAGAAAGTAAATTGAGGTAACTGCTTGAACTCAAAGGTTCAATATCGATCTTTCCTGACAGAAAATCAATGGTTTCCGCCAACGATTTTACTGGATATACAGGCAAGCCCTCAATCAATGAAGCTTCCCACGCTGAATCATCGGGTAAAATAATCCCTTTTTTTCCCAATTTTCGAGCTAAAACCGCCATAGCCAACCCTCCTCTAATTCCTCGGACTTCTCCTGACAAACCAAGCTCACCAGCGATTAAATAGTCTCCCATTAAAGAACCCTGAAAATGATCAATAGCTGCAAGCATAGCTACTGCGATAGGCAAATCAAATGAAGCTCCTTCTTTTTTTAAATCTCCAGGTGCTAGGTTAATCGTGACTCTTGTTCTCGGCAGGGAAAAACCAGAGTTTGATATGCTTGAATAAACACGGTCAAGTGCTTCCTTGACTGCAGTATCAGGAAGCCCAACAAGAACACACCTGGGTTCACCCTTTTCTCCACCGTTAGCTTCAACCGTTACAGGAATAGCATCAACTCCCTGCAGGGCTGCACACATAGTAGATGCTAACATAAAAATTCTAGAAAGCTCTGGCCTTAACCAAATTGGAAATCTTTTTAAATTCAGGATGTTTCGAGGAGGACATCAGCGAATATATAATCGTCTCCAGACTTAAAACGGTGGCTCCCGCCTGGGATAGTTGACTGAGAGCAGTGGCGGCGTCTGCATCTCTTCTTGATAAAACACAATCAGAAATTACGGTTACACCAAGCCCTTTTTTTAAAGCATCAATAGCCGTTAAATAAATGCAAATTGAAGTTTCAATCCCTGATAGTAACAAATGCTTAATTTCATTAAGCTCCACCCATTCACAAAATACACTATCTCCAAAAGCTGAAAAAGTATTCTTTTTTATAATTGTAGATTCTGAAATTTTTTCCGCAATTCGGTTTAGGCTTCCTCCAAGTTTTTCGGGAGCCTGCTCAGTGACCAACAAGGGAATCGAAAAACATGCCATGGAGTCGATAAACAGGTCGATGGAATCTAACAATACTTCCATCGTTGCCTCATTTATACTCATCGTTAATTTCGGCTGAATATCCATCAAGACACCAGCCAACCCTTTAGTTTCTGTTAAAAACGATAATTCCTCGCACTTATTCATGGATTGCACTAGTTATACATGGATTGACTTTAGATTTTCGGATCAAATTAAATGATGATTACTAAAACATGAACAAAGCCCTCATAATCTTTTGCATGGTAACTTTGCTATGCTTTTTGAACCAATCCTGTCAAAAGCGAAAAATTGATCAATCAAAGATTACCATGAGGCCTAAAATTTTCCTTGAGGGGGCCTCGCCAATTCCGCTTTTCGACGAATACGATATAAGAGGTGTTCAGATTGGAACTGTTGAAAACATCTTTTCTGAAGATTCAGAGGATCGAGTATTTGCCTTGTGGTTAAATCTTGACCGAAGAAGTTCTTTTTACCTGCAAAAAGAGACCACTACTCGATTGGGAAGTCGCTTACAACTAGTTTCAAATGGTCAAATCCTAGGAATACATCCAATCGAGAAAACCATTAGCAATGGGATTATTCCTTTCATTCTGTCTACGAGGATGACAGACCAGGGTGCAAGAATACTATATCAACAGCTTGTTCAGTCTATTAATTATATTCAAGCTGAACTAGAAAACGAAAAGAGATGAAAAACCTCTTCGCCGTAGAGCTCTTAAGCTTATCCTTTTTGTGCTCATTCTGTTTAGCCGAGCCTTTTCGACTCTCTTGGCCCACTCCTAACCCTTCCTTTGCCCAAGGATTAGGTTATTCAACCTTTCTCCAAAAAACTGGACCGGACAAAGCATATTCCTCTGGAGCTTTTGGATGCGTTCGTAATAACGGTTATAAGTTTCATGAGGGAGTTGACCTGTTTCCTGTCAAAAGAGATACGAGTGGAAAAGCTGAGGATTCTGTTTTTGCAGCGATGAATGGAATTGTTAGCTATATCAACGAAACAAAATCCTACAGTGCGTACGGGAAGTATATCGTATTGGAACACCCTGCATACAAGCCCGCACTCTACTCATTATATGCACACTTATCAGCAGTGTCTCCAAAGCTTAAGGTTGGAAGTAAGGTTACAGTCGCAGAATCGATAGGTGTTATGGGCAATACTTCTTCTTTTCGAATTCCTGTAAACCGCTCGCATTTACACTTTGAAATGGGGTTAAGGCTTTCTGATAGTTTTCAAAAATGGTTTGACTCCAAGGAATTCAAAACACCAAACAGGCATGGAAATTACAGTGGGTTTAACTTAGTCGGGATTGATCCTCTTCATTTCTTTTCTCAATACCAAAAGAAACCTTTTGAACAACCCCTGAACTGGATCAAAACTCTCCCCACTATCGTAAAAATTCGGGTTCAAAGCTCTAAATTTGTTGATTTCGGTAAAAGATATCCTGATCTCTGCCCAAACTTCGATCCTCATGCTACAACCTGGGACTGCAGTATGGGTCCTTACGGAATCCCCTTGAGAATTGAGCCCGCTGAAAAAGCTGCTCGGGTTACCCCAAAAATTCAAATTTTAAGCTACGACTTACACGCAAACTCTAAACCCTGCAGAAATTTGGTAACCCGCCAGGGCGGTCAATATGAACCCTCCGACCAGCTTAAATCCTACTTGGAAATATTATTTGGCACCTAGTTGAGTGAGCACAGCTTTGCCAACTATCGCTTATTTTGTGTCATCCCATGGTCTTGGGCATGCAACAAGATCAACTGCTATCATTAATGAGATACACGCTAGCAAAAAAGATATTCATTTTCTTATTTTGAGTGATCTTTCTGATGTATTTTGGAAAAAAAATTTAGATCAAAGTGTCCCTTACACTACTCTTCGATTCAAAACCGACATTGGCTTATTTCAAGATGACGCCTTTACTTGCAATATTCCAAAGAGTGTAGAACTTCTTAAGGCATACCTTCAGAAACCCGTCCACAAAAATACCTCACTCCTGAAGGCTATGGGAAAATTTGATCTCTGTCATGTTGTTTGCGACATCTCACCCTTGGGTATAAAGCTGGCCAATTATCTTGGTCTAAAAACTACACTGATTGAAAATTTCACTTGGGATTGGATCTACCAACCATTAATTCCCAAGTGTCAGGCATTTAAAGATATATCGAACAGATTAAAGGCAATTTTTGATACAGTACACTTACGAATTCAGGCAACTCCATACTGTGAGAAAATCAATGGTGCCGTTGAAGTACAACCGGTTTACCGAAACTTTCAAGCCTCGCCCTCGGAGATTTACAGAAAATTAAATATTACCCAATCTCAAAAACTCATCCTAATGGCGGCGAATGATTTGCAACTTAACACTAAATTCAAGCAATTTATTAAGAATTCTCCTCACCGTTATATTTTATGCGGCGATGATAAGAATAACGAAATTAATATGCCGACAAGAAGGATTCCGCAAGATAGCAACTTTCACTTCCCTGACCTGATTAGGGCATCAGCTGTGGTGATTGGAAAAATTGGATATGGAATGACTGTAGAATGCTGGGCTGCACAAACAAAATTAATTGGTGTCACGCGAAAAGATTTCCGAGAAAGTGAAGTTTTAAAAGATTTTATAGTAAACCAAGACATTGGTATCAGTTTAACAACTGAAGAATTTAAAAGATCAAGCTGGCTGCATCATCTGGAAAAACAGATTGAAAACTCTCCAAATACAAAATCAGCTAGGGTTAACGGAAATGGAATGGCATCAAGAAAGATAATTCAAATTGCAACAGGCTAAAAATCTTCACTTAATACTTCACATTGCAAACCAAGAAATACCCAAACCCTTCCACAGGAAGTCTCCTTTCTAACGTTGGAGGACTCCTTTTTGCTGGCATCATTTTATATATATTCTCAAGTAACGTAACTGAAATATGGAGTTATCATAGAGAAACAAAGAATCAAAAATCAAATGGGAATATAGTTTCAATAGAGCTTGCCCGCCCCTCATTGATTGAAAAGAGAATGCTTTATATTGAATCAAATCCTGATGTCCCCAGTAACACTCCCGACAAAGCCAATTTTTTTTCTTCTCGTGAACAGCAAACTGCAGACCTGAAAGATAAGCAAGAAATTCAAGATTTCGATAAACCATCCACCGATGGTACCAGCGACAACTTGAAGGTCATTAAAAACCGGGTGGATCGATCAGTAGAAAAAAGTTCCCCGTTAAAAGGAGGCAAAGTTATAACATACCAAAAAAATTCCCAGCCTGAATCCCTGGGAAATAATGACCCTCCACCTTCTCTTCCTGTATCAACACCCGATATTAAACAAAAGAAAGAGCTCAAAAGTTATTATTCGGTCAAAGAAAAAGCAGAGACGACCCCAAAAATTATAAAATTAGGAGAAAATACTCTGCAAAGCAGCAAAGAAAAGGGCTTGAAATCTCAGGCTTCAAAGCAGGCTGAGCAGCAAATGGCACCTAGACCCCGAGTATCCCCCCAACTGCTCAACGGACCGATCTTAAGGTCCAAGAGTAAGGCTTCTCGCATTGGAGAGATAGCGATTGATTGTAAACTCCATCCTTATGGTGTGTATGTACAGCAAATGTTACAAGCGATAGAATCACAATGGCACCAACTCGTGAAGGGTTCGATTCTGTATATTCAAAAAGACAAGATACCCCCAGAAATAGTTTACCGTTTTGTGCTTAACTCCAATGGTAAAGTAATAGAAATCACTTCATTACGATCCCAGAATGATAGTTTAGCTGCCGACCTATGCCGACAAGCTATCTCCTCCAGAGCTCCGTTTGGAGCATGGTCCGATGAAATGATCAAAGATCTGGGGGAATCAGATTTAATTACCATTAAATTCTCATATCATTGATAGAAAATATTTACAGTCTTCCTTGGGCCAAAGATTGCCATGTTTTGGAAAATAATCCCAATGGTCTCCTAGTTGTAGAGAAAGCCGTAGGGGTACTCGCCCATCCAAACATCAAAAACAGCTTTTCCAAAATTCAGAATCAGCCATCACTCCTGTCATTAGCTTACGACCACAAAAAAGAATGCTACCTAACGCCTAACGGAAGCATATTATACTTGTTACACAGGCTTGACTCTCCAACCTCTGGATTGATTATGGTATCTTCAAACAAAACGCTTGCAGCAAAATTAAAAAATCTTTTTCGCCAAAATTTGGTCAATAAGACTTACCATGCTGTAGTTTCCCAAAAACAAAACCTTCAGCTTGGCTCATGGGTTGATTCTTTGGTGGAGAAGAAAGTAATGGGTAAGATGAGAGTTTCAAGGGGCAATGGAGTAATCGCAAAAACTCAATGCTATCTTGATAAAACTATTGGAGGTCCGAACAGATTTGCGTTACTTAAATTAGTTCCCAAAACTGGCAGGACTCACCAGTTACGTGTTCAGGCAGCAAGTCGAAAAATGCCAATTCTTGGGGATAAAACCTATGGTGATTACATAATTAATCGAGAGGTCAAAAAACAAACAAAGATTAGCCGCTTGTTCTTACATGCTTCGATGATAGAGTTTAAGCTTGATTCAAAGAGCTATAAGTACATGAGCTCATTGCCCGCAGCTTTCAAAAAATTAGACCGGTTTGTTCTAAAGCAAAAAATTGGCTGACAGTAAAATACAATGGGCCGCAATGCGGTCATACCTTTCGTTTGCAGCAGTCAGGTAATATTTATACTCAAAATTAAGAGCGAGGCTTTCTGAAAAATTATATCCAAGCCCGACTAAAAAGTCATAGGCAAAACCAACATCGCTAGGTTCCCCAAACCCACCTCCATCAATACTGACAAAAGCTAAACCAATACCCAATCCCGTTCTAAGGTCGATTGCATCTCCGATTTCTTTCTCC
The DNA here is from genome assembly GCA_965661905.1 of Opitutales bacterium. Lineage (GTDB taxonomy): Bacteria > Verrucomicrobiota > Verrucomicrobiia > Opitutales > Seribacteraceae > Seribacter. Next base: position 7,819 of record CBFIFQ010000016.1, on the reverse strand, counting down.
AGTATAATTCTAGAAAATAAGTTATTTACCCCGATGGATATACCACCGGATCCATTGGCCCCGTAATAAGTGTACTCTCCTTCAACACTGACTGCCCCAAAGTCTTTACCCAGGTTTAAGCCAAGTAGGTATCCGTTTTCTGCTTCGTATGGATTCAAATTGGTGCCATCTCTTATGGAACCATCCTTCGGCAAAAAAATTCCAACGAGAGGTCCGAAATAATAGCCTTTACCTCTTTGCTCAAAATCATCCTCATCAAGCTCATTGTAAGAATCCTTAATGATTGTTTCCTCCATCGTTGATTGAGTAGGATTAGATTCCATGGGAAGAGCAGCCGGAGGGCTTCGTAAAGCAGCAGCATCAAGCACTTCGGTTTCATAATTTGGCCTGTAGATCTCTATAGTTTCATCAAACTCAGGGACAGGAATATAGGGAACATCTAGTAATTGGGTATCAGAATCAGGGGCATCAGGTGGAGGACTTGAAACCACGGGTAAATTAAGGTTCCTTTTCTTAACCGGTGGTTTTGCTAGTAAGGAATTTACCAGAGAGCTATGGGATGAAGATCGAGCCATAATATCTTGAAACTTAGATTCCAATGCGGAAGAGGAACCCGCGTATGACAGACTAGAGGCAAATGAAAAGATTAAAGCAAGAATTGGGCACTTCATAAACAAAGTTCTAATTCTCATAAATATCACCATAAAAGGGAAGATAAAACCAAATAAAAAAGCGCCGGGCGGTAGATTGGCGGGAACCGCCCGGCGCGGGTGTGGTGGATGGGAAATAAGTTATTAACAATGAAGCCAAACTCTACTCAATGCAATATAAATATTTATTGGTACGAATGAATAAATTCCCTCGGCTAATGGATACAGAAGAACGAACATTATCTTCATATTCATCCCCCATTTGGGCCTGCCCTAAGATACTTCCAGTTTCTGAAGCTACAGACAGGACACTGGCATTGTGGTTCATCGCAAAAATCACCCCACCTGCGGCACTCGGAGAAGATCTCCATTTATATTTCCCAGGTAAGGAAATACGCCACTCCACCTCACCCGATTTTGGATCAACGCGAGAGAGGGATTTCTTTAGGTCACTTAAAATAAAAAAATTGTCCTCATAAAATAAAGGCGTAGGGACATCCGAGGTTAAATCAGAATTTGCTTTACTACTCCAAGCTAGACCAGACACAGGGCCTTGTTGACCAACCAGCCCTGACTTGATTGCATATACAGGAGCTTTTTTAGGAGCACAGACTAAAAATACACCGCTTCCGTAAACAGGGGATGGCACCAATCGCCACCACTCTTGCTTATGACCTGGGTTCCATGTACCCCATCTCCATTTCTCTTTACCATTTTCCGGGTCATGCCCAGTTAGTACATCCCCTCCTGCAATCACAAGTTCATCGTTAACCGGTATGATTGTACCAAAGGCCTCCAAGGACTCCTTCTTTGCATTCGAAGGGCGAGACACTTTCCATACAGTTTTACCATCTTCAGGATCCATGCATAATATAAAAGAGTCTGCCCCCTGCTTTCCCCTTCCATGCACAGGTTCATCTCTTTGCAAGACCGCTAAATATAATTTACCATTATAAAAAGTCGGGGACGCAGAAAATGTCCATTGAAAGCAAAAATCACCGTAGTCTCTTTGAATATTTCGGCTCCAAACCTTATCGCCGTTTATATTGAAACAGACCAAATCCCCATTCCCATAAAAAAAGACAACATGTTTTCCGTCCGATACAGGTGATGGACTTGCATAATTCGATTTGGAATCAAGCTTGTAATCAAATCCATCCCCACTTGGTCGGTAACCGCTTCCTGCTCGATGGCTCCATAGTAACTTTCCATCGTTTCGGTTATAGCAAAGCGCCATCAAATCACCTGTTACTGGAGATTTTTCGGTTTTACTTATTTTGATCGAAGAAATGAACACATTCTCCCCTACAATAATAGGAGTTGCGGCAGAGGGCCCAGGGAGTTCAGCCTTCCATTTGACCCCTTTGGTCTTATTGAAATTATAGGGCACACGACTGGATGATTTTGCGGAACCATTGTAAGCTGGTCCTCTCCAGTTAGGCCAATCATGTGAATCGAGGGTTTGAGCCGACGAATATGAAAACATCAAAAAGGATAAGGTGAGAAAGATCTTCATTTTTTAATTTAATTCAAGAGGCATAATAAGCATAAAATTTGAACGGAAAGTTACTTTTTAATCCAGTCTGCTAAAGTCTCCATAGCATCTTCTTGGTTATCGGAAAGCAAATCATCTTCTAAATCTGAACTGACTTCGTCCAAAATCTTTTTTTGGTCATTACGGTATGTCTTATTTTGGATGTAAATAATTAAACAAAAGGCAAGAACAAGAATGAAAAAACAAAATGCTAAACTCAAACCCACTGCGAATCGCTCAGCTTACAATTAAAATTTCCGGGCAATGTCGCTTGACATCTTAAAGAGTAATTCACTCAAAGCACGGACTTCACTTTGTACATTACTGTCACTAATTGAATATGTCTGGTCAAAAACGCTTCTTTGTTTTTGACCATCTTTCCTGTTAACTTCCCAGAATGCCTTCACTTTAACAAGATTCCCGGAAATCATCTCAAACCTTTCAATGGTTACTTCTATTTCCGATGAATACTCAAACTTTCTCCGTTGCGGGTGTACTCCATAAGCAAAAGTATTAAGAAGAAAACTCAGGTTTTGCCCCAAAACTCGACTAATCCCCATTTCAAGTGGTTCACCCCACCTTTGGTTTTCCCTGAAAAAAATCGTGTCATCCGTTGGGCGAGAAACGAGTCTTTTGTCTTGAAGGTAATGGGGTAGTCTCACTTCTTTAACATAAAAACTTACGGGGTCAGATTGCGTGCTGTTGTTAGACTCCCCCGCCCTGCTCGTAAGAAGAAAAAAGTCTGGAACTGAATGGTTGGCTTCTGGGATAAGACAAGATGTAAAAAAAACGGTAGACGCCAAAAAGAGTAGTGTTATTAAAGTCCTCATTCTTCAGATTTAGGTTTACCAATTATAAAAGCTTGCGGATTTTCTTCCAGTAAATCAGCCAAGTTTTTTAAAGATCGGGCCATGCTGGAAAAATCCCGGAGAGTGTCATCTAATTCAAAACGGAATTCTGAATTTGGCTCTAAAGCACTCTTTAAATTTCCCGCTAGTTCATGAATGACCAGTAAACTTTTTCGAGACTGTTCCGAGGTTTTGGTTAAACTTGGACCAAGGGGTAAAAAGGATGCAGAAAGATTGTCCAAAATATCACGAAGTTTAGCCGTAGTAACAAAAACATCCGATGAAATTTTTTCAATATCAAGTTCCCGCAACCGATCGGTTGCAATGATTATTAAATCGTTAATCTGCTTACTTAGTTGATCGAGATTAATGCTTTCACTTAGTTCTGCAAAAATGGAACCTTTAGTAACTATTTCAGGAAAACCATGAAGTGTTTCCGTTTTAGCAGAAGCAAAATCTTCGACAGTTAAATTGATGTACAAGATTCCCGTTACAAAACTCTCTTGGTTCAACTGCCCCAAGAGGTGAGGTATGATCTCTTTTTTAAACCCCCCATCACTATCAAATATTTCATTACCACTCTCAACCATGTGTCGTAAAACTAACCTTCGGTTGACTTCAATTTGCACGGGCACCGGACCGTCCTGCCTGGCTTCTCCAATAAAAAAACGCTCGACGCGACCAATGCGTACTCCATTAAGTGTGACCTTACTTCCTTCATGAAGACCGTAGACATTTTCATGAAACACCAGAACAAAGCGCTCATTATCCTGCCTTAGAAAAGAAAAGCTTCCAGTAAAAAAACCGAAGGCAATAAGGAGCGAAACGGCACCAAGTGAAAAGAACCCTACTAGCAGTCTGTTTGTTTGTTTATTCAATTAATTAATTTATTAACTAAATCGGAGATCCTCGCAATAAAAGTTTTACCCTTTTCGTTTAAGAAATGATTGTACATCAAGGTTCTCACAATTTTGAAGCAAAAATTGGGGAGAACCTTGGGCAATTACAGATTTACTTTTTGCATCTAAAAAAACACTATGATCACCGATTTCAAAGATACTAGCCAATTCATGAGTTACCACTACAAATGTCACCCCAAGGCTCTGCTTTAATTCGTTGATTAAGTCGTCTAATCTCTTTGAGTTAAGGGGATCAAGACCAGCAGACGGTTCATCAAGAAATACAACACTTGGGTCCAGAATCATAGCTCGTGCGATCCCTGCTCTTTTTCTCATACCACCACTTATTTCCGATGGGTAAAACTCTTCGAAACCGCTCAAACCAACTAAGCTCAATTTGTATAAAGCTAATTCCCTAATTTCTTTTTCATCAAGCTTTGTATGGGTCTGAAGTGGTAGCGATAAATTTTCTATGATAGTTAAAGAGCTCCACAAAGCACCTCCCTGAAAAAGAACTCCACACCTTCTTAATAAATTTTGCCTTTGAGAAGTTCTGACATTCAACAAGTCTTCTCCTTCGAGTAAAATCTTTCCCCGACTTGGCTTGAGCAGCCCAATCAAGGATTTAAGCAGCGTGCTTTTCCCACAACCGCTCCCTCCCATAATAATGGTGCAAGAACCCTGACGCACATCAAAAGTCACATGATCTAAAACTTGAAAACTTCCGTAAGCTAAAGAAAGATCAGACACTGAAAGTGCATTTTTAAAAGAATTCCTCATCAGGTTTACCGTAGTTCCATGGCATTAAAAATCACTTCGAATAAGGCATCCGCAACCACGATGAGAGTAACAGATACAACCACCGCAGAGGTTACCGACTTGCCAAGTGCAGATGAATCAGAACCTGAATGAAGCCCCTTGTAGCAGCCCACCAAGCCTATGATAAGCCCGAAAAATATGCTTTTAAGGAGGCCTGAATATACTTCCCATATCCCGACTACCGCAGCCTGCGTTTGCTCAATGTAGTGACTTACCGAAAAGTCCATTACCTGCACTCCTACTGTCAATCCACCTAGTATTCCCACAATATCGGCATAAACAACTAACATGGGAGTCATCACCAATAAAGCTAAAGTACGTGGAAGCACTAAGAATTCCATGGGATGTATACCAAATGTTCGAAGGGCATCCAATTCTTCGTTGAGCTTCATATTTCCTAATTCTGCGGCAAAAGATGCTCCAGTTCTTCCTGCCATTATAATACCTACCATTAGCGCTCCCATTTCTCTCACCATGGCAAGGCAAACCAAATCGGCTATGTATATTTTTGCATTAAATTTTTCGAGCTGTACACTTCCTACGAATGCCATGGTAAGACCGGTTAGAAAGCTAATTAATGTAACAATCGGTAAAGCTGAAGCTCCGCATTGCCTGCATGCTTGAATAAAATCACCAACCCGCATCTGGGTTTTTAATGCACCAAGGGATAAAAGTGAAATCACCCAGGCACCTAGAAAGTTAAGCGGTCGAGCAATACTTACTGATATTTCAGTCAAAACAGCACTGTATGAATAAAGGGGCTTATCAGGAAGTTTTGAAGGCACTGCATTGGTTGAATGAAGCGAAATAAGCTTACGCAACCTGTCCGGAAAATGATCCTTAACGACAAAACCTGACCTTCCCAGCTCTTTTTTTCTTACTATTATGAAGTTCACTAAGCTAGAATCCCAGGAAATATTCTGACCGACCTTCAAGACCACTTTTTTTGTTTCCAAAGTTTGCCCGAAAAATGTTTGCCAGTCTAAAGCGGCAGATCTAAGCGAACCTCCACCCATGATTCTCCAATCGCCCAGGAAATTGCATATTATTTCATTTGAATTGAGCTCAAAACGCAAAGCAGGAGAGACAACTTGATCTTGCCTGAACCTCATATTTTCGTTTCCATTATCGCTCATGAGATTAAATTATTTACTAATTTAGCACTAATCACAATGCCAATTAGAGCGATCATGTTTGATCTTGACGGAACCTTGATAGATCAATTCGAAGCCATTTATCGAGCTTTCAGTCGGGTCATAACCTCAATGGGTTTCCCTACTCCGTCATTTGATACTGTTAAACGGGCCGTGGGGGGTGCGTCAGACACAACCATGACTAAGCTTATCGGGGAAGAAAATTCCCAGGAAGCAGTCAGACGTTTGCGACCCATTTTCGAGGAAGAGATGTTTACTGGACTTCATGCCCTTCCTGGTGCTGAAATGGTGCTAAGGTTATGCCAGAAAAAAGGAATACCTACAGCCGTTCTTACCAATAAACATGGCCCTCATGCTCGGGCTGTCTGCGATCATCTAAACTTCAGCGAGTATCTATTATTTACTATGGGTGCAAATGATACAGAATGGAAAAAGCCAAACCCAAAGCTCTCCCATCTTGCCCTGACCAAGCTTGGCTTTCAACCTGCTGAAACTCTGTATGTGGGAGATTCTCCATACGATTTCAAAACGGCTGAACTCGGAGGAATGGAATGTGCATTGGTGGCCACAGGCACGCACACACTGGAGGAGCTAAAGACTCTTCAGTGCGACACGGTTACCGCAAATCTTTCGGAACTTGTCGAGACTCGCCTTGCCTACGCCCTATTGACCTAGCTCCCCGTTATACCAAGGTATGTGCAATCAAACCCCTCCTTTTATGATATTGACTTAAAAAATAATATTATAAAACATATCCCACCCTATGATCACTTACCCCCTACCCCATACAGATAATTTTGAGCTCCCCCGTGTTGATAATCGTACTTTGGATAATCTAGCTCAATCTGTAATCCATGAACCGCAGGCTCTTCGATCCGCCACTATTTTATGTTCTAGTAAGTCATTCATCGAGACCTGGATCCAGGATACTGAAATGTCAGGTCTTGTTTATTACAAGTCCCATACTTGCCAAGGTCTGTTGAGAGCACCTTCACTCCTGGCAAACCGACTATTCATAATTGCCGGAGATTTCCCAGACTGTACACCTGAATCAATCCAAAAAATTATATCTAGCCGAATTACTGGGCCATTATCTTTCTTTGCAGGAAGTCTATCCTATTGCGGTCAAAACAAAGATCATTTTGATTCCCTCCGAATCAAATTGGACCTAATGATGAGAATCCATAAGGTCACGGATTCATTTCTGAGCGAAAACACCAATTATAAAAATCAGGGGGTTTCATCGATAAACCGAATCTGTTACAGTAAAGTTAGTACCCAAAAGTTTGAGTTCAAAAATGATATTATTCAGGATTTAAAACAAAGAATAACCGAAACTCCTGAAGAATTTCTTAAATCAGCCATCAAGGGTATAAGAGCTACTAAACGAAACATCTAGACGACAACATAATTTTTTTATTGTCATTTATTCGATACTAAAAAAACACGGTACACCTTGGTCTTTTAGGGCCAAGTTCTTATCTTCAACTCTTATCGTATCTCTCTTTATACCTACAATTGGCGTTTACTTGGTATTAGAAGGAGAGTTAAAGTTTTCTAAGCAACTTGTTCACAAAAACTTAATAGAGAAGGTTGATGCATACCGGGATACTCTTGCTCCGACCCTTCTTTTTGAAGATTCAATTACCGCAAACGAAATCGTTACTTCTCTTGCATACAACCCATTAATCCAGAAAGCGACTCTCTCAAAGTTTTCAGACAAAAAACTTTATGTCTTTGCCAACCTTGGTGGATCATCCGATTCCCCATCTGTACAAGAGGAAGAGATTTGGGGTTATAATAGCCTAACGATTACCAAGGCTATAAAATCCAACAACGAATTATTGGGATATTTTTCAATCACCCGATCATTAGAGGATCTCGTCTCTAAAAAGGACCAATTCATTAGTTTTGG
>CBFIFQ010000015.1:0-33181 GCA_965661905.1 Opitutales bacterium | reverse complement strand
CAAAACCTTTAATGTTTTGCTTGGCCAAACCACGAAGTTCAAGTTCCATACCGAGAAACTTGCCATCCATTTTTATGGCTCCATAAATAATGCCCTTGGCGGCATCCACACCTTTAAGGGAAATTTCCTTGGGGTTTACACCGGTCAAATAATGAACTTTTCCGGGGATTGGGCCAGCATACTTGCGAAAATAATCTTCTTGCTGCCCCAAAAGTATGGATACTGAACTCAGGCAAAAAAAGAAAATGTAAAACTTAGCGGTACTCATTTTAAAAACTTCCTCTGCCAATCCATATATTGTTTCTCCACCCGGGTTACCTGATCAGAAGCACCTGCCTGCTCGTAACAGGTAATCGCTTTTTCGTAGGACTTGGGTGTCCACTTCAAAGATCCGGCAAAATTCAGGGTCGTTTCGAGAAAGAGAAAAGCAGCCCCGGCATAATCTTTCTGCGCCCGCTTACACTCCCCCATCATGAAGGCAGATTCCGCCCTTTCCTCCAGGCTTGCCTCGGTATCTGCCCGGACCTCTTTAAAGGTACTGATGGCCTTGTCCAGAAATGTAGTATCTTTGGTGGAGGATGCGACCTCAAACAGGGAAGCTCCGAGGCGCATACGGGCTGCATTTGCCATCGGATGCCAGGAGGAGTTAGTTAGGGCATTTTCATAGCTAACAGCCGCTTTTTTAAAATCCCGTGTTTTTTCATTCGCCTGACCCAGGATAAAATTGGCATCAAAAAGAAAATCTCCCCCTGATGCCCCGTAGACTTGCAACAATTGATCCATGGCTGCCATAGCGTCTTCGGTGGAATTTTGGGCAAGCATGGTCTTCGCCATCCACACCAATACCCCGGGGCTGGCTGCCGGAAAGTCTCTTCTTTCCGGGTTATAATCTCCCCCTGCCTTGGAACCAACCGAGGCCAGTCCGGCACGCATGCGCAGTTCAAGAGTTTTCGAACCACTGTCAATTGCCTCATTTAAAAGCCTCGCATAAGCCTTGGAGGGAGACAAATCCCTGGGGAAAGAGTCATTTAATTTTTTAAATTTGTTTAGGTACCCTTTAAATTTCGAGGAGTATTTGGGGTTCACATAAATGGCTCCTTTCAACTTGGCCACTTCCCGGTAGATCCCCTGATCCATTCCCTTAAACTCGGTGGCTAAAAAAGGGAGGAGTTTCCTGCGGTCATTCAAAATTTCCTTCATGCTCCCGGTGATGGTGTCCTCAATCCCCTTGCGGTTGCGAAAGGTAAAGGAAATCACCTCCTCCGGGGTTTGAATTTTATTCAACAAATCCAGGGTCTTACCATAAAGGGTTTCATACTCATTATATTTTTCCGTGTACTTGGCAAGAATACCGTCGACTCCGACACGGGATGGGTCATTCCCGAATTTTTTGATATCCTCAAAATACATATTGAGCATCTCCGAAGGCCGGCCCTGTTTTTCACAGGCAAAACCGATTTTTTGCGTAGCTTCCGAAATTCGGGCTCCGTCCACAGATGCAAATTTTTCGTTGTATTCCCGGTAAAGGGCTTCCAGTTCCGCGTAAGAATACATAATGGCGAGCTCAGCCACTTCACCAAAATCCAGAGACTTATCCCCATTGAGATCATATTCTGAAAAAGCTTTGGCCCCCGTAAGGCCTATGGCATTAAACTCCCCTGTGCTCAGGGCATCATTTTTGTCCTTATCGAAAGTGTAGTAGTGGTTGATGATACCCTCCGGGTTTTCTGCACCACGCTCCAAGACACCTCCCTCATTAAAGGTGGCATCTGAAATTAGGGAAATGTCTTCCGTTGACTCACGAACCAAAGAATAGTTCTTCCGAGCTTCTGAAAACTGCTCGTAAGTGGGTTGCTCATCCGGCTTGACCTCACTTAGCACGATATCCCCCAAGCTTAGGTAGGAGGCGGCTACATTTTTATCTTCCGGAAATTCGCGAATGAATTGCTTAAATAAGCGGGCTGCGTTTTTATTGTCCTGAGAGCCCTGGTAAGCAACAGCCAGGCGAAACAAGGCATCTTTAGCATATTGATCGTCGGGATAATGACGGATCTTTCCTCCCTTGGACCATTGATCATTGATGTCTGCTTTGCCGGAAGCCACAAGGTTTCCGCCACCGGTGCGGTCGGTAATTCTCCAGGCCGATCCGTTGTACCACATAGTAAAGCCATCCGCATTTGCATACACCGGCTTGCCGTTTTTTTCTTCACCCGTTGGTAAATACACCCCATTCGGATCGGGCACCGATACTTCTTCTTTGGCTCGCTCCGGAGTGGGCAATTCATCAGGCACTTCCACATCTTCTACAACAGGTGCCGGTTTATCCTCTTTTTCCATCGCAGCTGTGTCTTCGGCGGGCGGGGCTTCATCTCCTCCGCAAGAAAGTAAAAAACTTGAAAAGATGAAAAGGAAAGCCCAGGTAAACAACTTACTCATTGGCACCTCCCTTATCCTCAGACATGCCTGAGAGTGTACCATCGGCCAAAGGTAAACCTTCAACATAGACACCGACAATCGGAGCCAGCAGAGGTTTGGCCTCATTAAACTTTCCACTTGCCAGCAAACCAATACCACTGAGGTATAAAGCGGATGGCATCGCCGGACCCTTTGAAAAGTCTTTATTGTTGATGTAGCCCTTTTTGTCGTTGGGAACTCCGGCTTCAAACCCGGCGAACTTTTCCAGCAATTGATCAAATTGTCTTTGTTTAAAATATACGGAGCCCATCATGTTAATAAAACTTGTGGCATAATCGTTCCCTGGATTCCTTTCCAAAAATTGATTACAGAGCTCAAAAAAGCGCTGATATTTTTCTTTTGAACTCTCTCTTGCTTTTGAGGCACGCTCTTTATCAAGGGTGGATAAGGCAGTCTGCAAGCTTTCGGCAATTGATGCCTGGTGCTCCGCTTCCTTTCGGTAAGCATTGGCCATAATATTGGTCACATCTGCCTGATATTTCTCCCATTTTTCGTTGGCTAAGTATTCCTCTCCCAGTTCAATCGACTTGTCGGCAAATTTCACGGTGTTGGCCGAGGCAAATGCAGCGTAAATAAAATCTTCCGCGGATTCATTTTCGGGATCATCTTTAAAGAGCCAGTAAAAACCCCAAAATGATTCCCAAAACCTTTTGGTATCCTGAAAGTTGGTCGCTTTTCTCCATCTCAAAATCGCCGTAAAGGAAGCGGTTTTATTGGCCATGGCTAAATGGCTCTTGGCCGTAGTTAATTTCATCGCCAATTGGTTGTCACGGTCGCGCAAGATTTCCAACCTTCTCTGAGGCATACCTGGTCTCTTTAAAAAGGTGGCCAACCGGTTGCGTTCATTTTCCAGTCGGGAGGCTCTCTCTTCATAATAATTTTTGATTTCCTCGGCCGTCATAGTCAGGGCGTACAGCAAAGAAGCCTCGACATACCTCTCTTGCTCTTTCAGCTGATTACCGCCTTGCATCAGGTTTACATTCAACCGCAGATCATACCGAGCCGGGGTGTCAGCAGACAACCTGGGAAGCATGGGGAAAACTTCATCCACCCTCTTGGTCTGTACAAACATCTCGGTCAGGCAGGAAATCGCATAGGCTGCACGGTCTTCATCCCGGGCAGCATCGGCAAATTTTAGAAGTTCACGAAAAGCGGGCTCCCCCTTCGCCCAATCCTGCAGCATATGGTAGCATTGAGCTTTCCCGAAATAAAGGTTTAGTAATTCGCTCCTCTTAAGGATCTGCTTTCGAAAGGGTTGGTTGGGATCAAGCAGTTTACTAATTACATCAGCCGCTTCATTCCATTGTTGATCGGATCGCAAGCAATCGGTTCTTTTTTGGAGAGCGGTTACCGCCTTCGGGTCTTTGGGAAACTTATCGGCGAAGTCCCCAAAGGCTTTGGCTGCTTTTGATAAATATTCTTTCTCGGCAGTTTCCGCATATGTCTGTAAGTACCCTACCCCCCGCACAAACCCGAATTGTTGTAAAATGACTTCCACTTTGGGATCTTTTTCATCTTGAAAACGAAGTTCAAGCTCATCCAGGAAAGGCGTAGCTCCGGCAAAGTCTCCCTGCCCAACAAGAGCTTGGGTCTCGGAAATAACCTGGCGTATTGGCATATTGCTTGGATCTTGCCCACATAGGATATACCCCAAGGAAAAAGTCAGGAATGCAGGAAAAATTGTGCGATATAAAAAAGGTAACATAAAATATCAGGTGGGGTGTCGGTTTAGTTAAAAGAGGAGTGTGAACTTCCCGCAAGCCTTTTTTAGTTTCACAAATTCACACAGCAGGGACAGGCAAGAACCCAGTGCCCAGGTTCGACCTCCTCAAGCTTACTTTCCTGGTCCACACTCATAGAATAACGGGGGGAATTCATACGACTTCCAAAGGCACAACCCGGGGGCGGGTTGATCGGGGATGGCACATCTCCGGGAATCAGGATTCTTTTCTTACGCACCTTTGGATCGGGAACGGGTATGGAGGAAAGTAAGGCCTTGGTGTAGGCATGCAGGGGGTTGGCATAAAGGTCGGCTGCGTAGCCAACTTCAACAATCTTTCCCAGGTACATGACCGCAATGACATCAGAAATATGCCGGATCACTGCCAAATCATGGGCAATTAAAAAATAGGTCAGGTTTAACTCCGACTGTAGATCCATGAGTAAATTTAAAACCTGACTTTGAACCGACACATCCAGAGCGGAAACAGGTTCATCCAGAACTAAAAGCTCCGGCTCAAGAGCAAGTGCACGGGCCACCCCAATTCGTTGCCTCTGCCCCCCGGAAAATTCAAAGGGGTAGCGATCCGCTACGTTCCCGGCTAAGCCAACCTGTTCTAAAAGTCTAACCACTCTCTGTCTCCGTTGATGCTTTGAGCATACCTTATGAATTAAAAGAGGTTCCTCAATCATTGCACCCACAGTCATTCTCGGGTTAAGGGACTCCACCGGGTCCTGGAATACCATCTGTACAGATTTTCGGTAATTCGGAGTCAGAGATCTGGGATTCACTTCCTTGTCCTTGAAATAAATGGATCCACTCGTGGGTCTGACCAATCCGACGATTGATTTAGCCAGGGTTGACTTTCCGCATCCCGATTCGCCAACTAAGCCAAAAGTCTGGCCTTTTTCTATGGTTAGACTGACACCATCGACCGCCCGGCAGGATCCAACAGCTCGCCGGAAAACTCCTCCCCGGACAGGAAAGTGAACACGAAGCTGATCAAGCTTTAAGACTTCTTTTCTTCCACTCATCTTACCGCGCATACCGGACATGCCTCCACCCAATGACCTGGTTGTATCTCCCTGAAGGGAGGCCTACTCAGCAAGGCATCTTCTGGGTGAGGCAACCCGCTACGGGGGGCAAAACGGCACCCCTGATTTAGCTGTGATAAAGGGGGCACAATCCCCGGAATTGTGGTTAACTTCTTTTTCGGGATTCCGTCCATTCTGGGTATCGATGACAGGAGCCCCCGGGTGTAAGCATGGACAGGGTTTTCAAATAAAACCTGGGTGGATGCCCGCTCCACAATACGGCCTGCATACATTACGCAGACTTCGTCGCAAGTCTCCGCAACCACCCCAAGGTCATGAGTAATCAGTAAAATCGAAGACCCCTTCTTTTTTTGAAGAACCTGCAGGAGGTCTAAAATCTGAGCCTGTACGGTAACATCGAGGGCAGTCGTGGGTTCATCCGCAATGATTAATTTAGGCGTGCAGGCAAGGGCCATGGCAATGACCACGCGTTGCCTCATACCTCCGGATAATTGATGGGGATAATCCAGGGCCCGTGTTTCAGCCGCAGGAATCCCCACTTCGCTTAGCGCATCCACCGCCAACTGCCAGGCCTGGCTCTTGGAAACATTTTGGTGCAGCAAAAAAACTTCCGCAACCTGATCACCGATTTTTTGTACGGGGTTCAAGGCATTCATCGGCTCCTGAAAGATCATTCCGATTTCATTCCCCCTGACCTTTCTCATATCATCGGTGGAGAGGGACAGTAAATCCTTGGCACCGAATCGAATTTCTCCATGGGTTATATTACCCGTCGGCTTTGGCAATAAGCGCATGATGGAAAAAGCGCTTACACTTTTCCCGCAACCCGATTCACCAACCAGGCCAAGGTTCTGCCCTTTTTTGATGGCAAAACTTATCCGGTCCAGCGCCTCCACCTCCCCCCCATCACTTGCAAAGGAAACAGAAAGGTCTTTCACTTCCAATAAAACCTCACATTCCTTTTCACTGCTCATGCCAAAAATAATCTACCGGGAACGGAAACGCTCATAGGTTTTGATGGTGGGAACGGTCGTGAGGGCTTTCTTCTCCTTTTTTGCATCAAGGATTGCCTGCTTTTCCTTGGGCTCTATCCAAAAGACATGAAATTCGCCATAGTCTCGGGATTCTTTTGGCCCCCAGTCTTCCGGAAATTTGATCCAGTTCCAATGTCCCAGTCGAAGCCAGGGCTTTTTCCAGCCAGGCACCCAAACCGCGTGATCATGAAGTTTTTCAATCAGCTTATGGGATATCTCGGTTATTCGAGCCAGGTCTTCCTCTTCCCGGTATATGTCAATGAGCCGGTCAATTTCCTGAACCGCAGTCTGGGTGAAATTATTTGTGCTCACTTTGGTGGTTAGCCCTTTTTTAAGGCTGCCATTTTCCTGGTACTTTGAATCCCCGGCCTCCTCGTAGGCATTGTCTGAATGAAAAGGTTCCCAAAACCGCGGGAACAATTCCACGGATGAGTTAAAGGCGGAGAAAACAACCTGGTGGTTTTTCTCGTTGGCTGCTTTCCAGGCCGCGGTTGGTTCCAAAATTTTTAATTTAATTTCCAGGCCTGCCTTTTTGGCCTGCTCTTTAAGCACAACAAGGACATCCTCCAGGTGCTTGTACCCGGTTAAAACCTCCACCGATAATTTTTCCCCCGCACCATTTACAAGCACACCATCGGGCCCGAGTTTGGAATACCCGGCCTGGGCAAAAAAATTCTTGGCTTTTTGTACGGAAAACTCGCGGGCCCGGACCGTGGCATGAGACCGGGCACCATACCCATCGGCCACCGAATTCATACGGACAAAATCGCCCCGGAAAATCTTCTTTAAAACCAGGTCAAAATTAATGGCATGGTGAAACCCTTTGCGTATATTTAAATCATTCATCGGAGGCTGCTGAGAATTGATTCTCAGGGCATACGAAGGCGGTGGGGTTTGGTTGTAAAAAGTAACCTTACTGAGGTACCCATTGACAACCAAGGGATGATCATTCGGCAGTTTTTCATACCAAAACTCAGATTTAGATAAGCCAAACATATCGAGGTCCCCTTTGAGGAAAACCTCAAATGCCTTGTTATAATCCCGGATAACCGTGACTTTAATTTGATCCGGATTAAAGCGATAGCGAAAAAATCTTTTCTGATCCGCCCACCAGTTTTTTTGGCGAACCAGGGTTACCGATTTCCCTTTATCCACATTTTGGGGATACACGACATAGGCACCGGTGGTAGGCTCGGGATTCCATTGGTATTTGCTCAAAAACTCACCATCCAGTTCTGCGTAAAAATGTTCGGGCTTGGGCAGAATGGATGCCCGCTCCACAATGTCTGGCTTCGCTTTGTAAAAAGTAACAGAAAGAGTGTCCTCGTTGTAAATCGTAATTTTTTTGAATTTATCCTTTCCGTAAAAGTCATTGTACCAAGGAGCCTGGATGTGCTTGTTGCGCATGAAATAAAGAAAGAAAAAATAATCACTTACTTTCACCGGCTTTCCATCACTATACCGGGCAGTCGGATCCAGGCGGTAGAACACCGTGGCTCCATCCTCTGCCACGGCCCAAGACTTGGCCAGGCCAGGGTAATATCCATCCGAATTAGGGTGGGTGTGAACCAAGCCCACGGAATTATAATCAAGAAGATAACTGCGGAAAGCCCCATTGGCATCGGGCCCAACCGTGCGAAAAGTCCGGGGGAAATCCCTGGTGTATACCTGCCAGGTTCCTCCTTTTTTGGCGAGAGGAGAAGAAAATTCCTCCTCCCCGGAGCCGTCTTGCCAGGTAAGCCCATCAGGGATATCCGCTGATGTTGCCATGGTAAAGCAATCCGCGTGTTTTTTGTAATATTCCAAGACATCCTCGGTGCAGTGGCGAAGTAATGGGTGCGGCACCCCCTCCTCATTCACTAGGCCGGAAAAAGAGGAAATCAATTTTTGCGGTCCTTTACCTGCTTCGGGCAGGGTGAAAGAGGCATTGGACTCCCGCATCTGCCGAACAAATTCCTGGGCAAATTCTTTCCCGAATTCCCTCGCCAGTTCCCTGGCCAACTCACGGTCAATGGGAAATGGGGTATGATGCTCACTTTGTTCGGCCCCGGAGGAATGATCTCTTGGTGGCTTTAACTGATTATTGTCACAACCAGTAAAAATAAGAAAAGATAGGGAAAGGAGATGGGTTAAAAATAAATAGGTTTTATGTTTTTTCATATCATTCATAGGTTGAAAATTTCTTGGGATCAAAAGCCTCCCGGACAGCTTCCCCCACAAAGGTAACCAGGGTTAAGGTAAGCACCAGTACACTCACCGTGGAGATTACAATCCACGGGGCGATGCGCAAGTTATTGACCCCCTGCTTTAACAGCTCTCCCCAGCTTGGTGTAGGCGGGGGCAAGCCATAACCAAGAAAGTCCAGGGCGGTTACAGAAGAAATCGCGGCGGCAATGGTAAAGGGGGCAAAAGTCACAAGGGTTGAAATGACATTGGGCAGTAAATGGCGAAAAACAATTCGACCGGGGCTGGCACCGATTACCCGGGCTGCGGCCACATACTCTCTTGCCTTTTCTTTATAAATGGAAGCTCTCACATAATAAGCCATACCTGTCCATGAAAAGAGCACCATGATCAATAATAAGGAGGAAACCTGCCATCCGACTCCCCACCAGCCCGGCATGACCGAAACCAGTATAATCACCATGTAAAGAAAAGGCACATTGGCCCAGGTTTCCACAAAACGCAGACCGATCATATCGGTCTTTCCTCCCCCATACCCCATCAGGCTGCCCGCCACCATGGCAATCAGGTAGGTGAGTATCAGGTAAGCAATGGCAAAAGTCATGGCGATCCGAAACCCATAGAGTAAGCGGGCGAGGACATCTCTTTCAGTTTTGTCGGTTCCAAGGAAGTGTCTTTTTTCCAGGTTAGGGGGTGACAGTCCGGTTGCAGTTTCTTCCAGGTAATCCATTTCATAAGGATCATAGGGAACTATCGGTAAGATGACCCAATTCCCGCTTTGGTTATCCTTAAATTTCTGCTTCAAATCCCGGTAGTTTGTTTCGTAAGAATAACCCAAACCGAAACGCGTACCTTCGATTTGATCGGCATAGGTGGGAAAGAAAAGTTCACCCTCGTAATAAACCAGCAGGGCCTTGTTGTTTACAAAAAGCTCCGCTCCCAGGCTGAGGCCGTACATCCCAAGCAAAACGATAAAAGACCAATAGCCACGCTTGATCGACCGAAACCTTTGCAGTTTCTTTCGGGTAAGAGGATTGAGTTGAAAAGAAATCATATCACCTTACTCAAACCTTACCCTTGGGTCCACCCACGCCACCAATGCATCCGAAAGAACATTGCCCAAAAGCATAAGAAAAGCAGACAGTGTTAAAACACCCATGACCACCGGATAATCCCGGTCAATCACAGAGGTAAAACCCAGCAGGCCAAACCCATCGATATCAAAAATGGTCTCCACTAGAAAAGAACCTGAAACAAAAAGAGTAACCTGGTGCCCCACATTGGTCGCAATCGGCACCAAAGAATTGCGCAGGGCGTGATATTTGACAGAATTCCCAAAGGATACCCCTTTGGCCATGGCTGTTCTGACATAATCCGCAGCCAGGTTATCCATCAGGTGGTTTTTCATCAGCATGGTCAGGAATGCGAAACCACCGACCAGGTAACAACATAAAGGCTGAAATGTATGGGAGGCCAAATCCAGAAATTGTTCCCAGGCATTCAGCTGGTCAAAGCCATCACTGGTCAAGCCGCCCATAGGCAACCAGTCAAGGCGCACAGAGAAAAACAGCAGCAACAGTGAGCCTAAGGCATACCCCGGCACGGCATAACCAAAGAAAATCAAAACCGAACTCAGGTCATCCGACCAGGTATTATGCTTCACCGCCTTTAAAATCCCGAGCGGTATACAGACCGCATAGCTTATCAAAAAAGTCAGGAGGCCGAAATAAGATGAAATCGGCAGACGATCCATAATCACCTGAACCACGGGTTCCCCATAACGGGTGGAAATCCCAAAATTCCCCTGAAGCACTCCGTCATGTCGCTTGAGGTATAGCTCGGCCACAGGCTTTGCATTGCCCTCCCCCTCCGCGTTCTCCCTCATCCGAACCTCCCAATTTCCCAGCAGGCTGGGGAGATTCAGAATATGAACTTCATCGTTCAAAGCTCTTTCCAGAATCACTTTTTCCCGGGCACCTTCGACCCAGGCACCCGGATGGCTCGCTTCCTCTCGATCCACTTCCCCGTCTCCATTGCGATCAAACATCGCAAAACTGAAGTAAGTAGAAAGATGAGCAGGGAATTCATGGGGCTGCAAATACCCATCCTCATTCCAGTCCAGGGCGGAAATGTGGAAGGCGGGCAACCGTACCCGCTCCGTCAGTTGGGTTTCATTTCTAGAAAAGCGAATTTGCCTAAATTCGGTCTCTCGGGGCAGGATGCCGAGCCAGATCAGGTAGGCTTCCCAATGCGGCTTATCAAAGCCATAAAGTCTTTTCATTTGCACCAGTTGCTCCTGGGATAGAGCCTGGTTCCCCTGGACATTTCCCCCGCCTGCATCTTCGGATACCTGCTGCATCTGCATCATCGCCTGCTCCAGGGGACCGCCGGGGGCCAAGCGGGTGATGGCAAACACCACGATACTGATCCCAACCAAGGTCGGGGGTATCAACAGGAACCTTCTAATGAAATAATCTCGCATTGATTTCCCTCTTTGTAAGGACTTCCCTGCAAGGAGCAAAGAAAAGAAATAGATAAAAATCATTTTGTTGATCCTTTTACTTGCCAAGTTCCCTACCCTGTTCAGTTTTGAAAGAGTCTAAAACTTGATGCATTTTATTAGAAAAAAAAGTTTTCATTTTGCCTGTTGTCTTCTGGCCTTCGGCTTTCTGTCCTCATGCACCGCGCCATCTAATGTGGAAAAAGCCCTTGATGAACAAATTTTGCACTTCGGGCTCGGGGCCGAACCACAGCACCTGGATCCGCACCTGGCCACCAGTGTAGCCGCTCATAATATCCTCTCTGCTTTATTGGAAGGTCTGGTGGGTGAGGATCCCAAAACATTAAAGCCTGTACCGGGAGCCGCCGAAAGCTGGGAAATTTCAGAAGATAAAAAGACCTACACCTTTTATCTTCGAAAAAATGCAAAATGGCACAACGGAGACCCGGTGACGGCCCAGGATTTCGTATACTCCTACAGAAGAATTCTTACCCCTTCTCTGGGTGCCCAGTACGCCTCGATGCTTCATGTGCTCAAAAACGCGAAGTCTTATCACTCCGGTGAAAAGACCTGGAAGGAGGCAAATGTGGGCGTTCAGGCAATCGATGAACGGACCCTTGAATTGGTCCTCGAAAACCAGACACCTTACTTCCTGGAACTGCTCAACCATTATTCATGGTTCCCGGTTCACCCTCCCACCATTGAGAAATTTGGGGCTTCTGAAAAGATGGGGACGCCCTGGACGAAGCCGGGAAACTTTGTCGGCAATGGCCCCTTTAGTCTCAGGGAACATCGGATCAATTCCGTAATTGAGGTGCGGGCCAACCCGCACTACTGGGATGCCAACCTCACCCAGCTTTCCGGCATCCGTTTTTACCCCATCGAAACGGCCGACACCGAAGAAAGAGCTTTCCGTACAGGGTTTCTGCATGTTACCCAATCCGTCTCTTCTGACCGAATTGAATACCTACAAAATAAGCATCCGGAATGGATACATTTTGAGCCTTATCTCGGCACATATTACTACCGTTTTAATGTCAAGGCCCCCCCTTTTGATGACCTGCGGGTAAGAAAAGCCCTGAGCCTTTCGGTCAACCGAAAGTTACTGGTGGAAAAAGTACTCAAGGGCGGTCAGCTTCCGGCTTATTGCTTTACCCCTCCAGATACTGGAGGTTTTACCGCAAGCGATGGCTTTGGGTACGATCCTGAGCAGGCTAAGAAGTTATTAAACGCTTACTTAAAAGATCATGGCCTGACTAAGCTCCCACCGATTGAACTTAATTACAACACATCGGAAGGTCATAAAAAAGTGGCCGAAGCCCTTCAAGCCATGTGGAAAAAAGCCCTTGGGATTGAAATTCAGTTGTTAAACATGGAATGGAAAGTTTTTCTGTCCACCATATCGAAAGGTGATTACTCACTCGCCCGGGCTGGATGGATCGGGGATTATGTTGATGCCAATACCTTTCTTCACCTCTGGAGAAGTGGCGACGGTAATAACCTGACCGGTTGGTCAAATAAGGAATACGACCAGGCATTGACCCAGGCGGAACGAGCATTGAACCCCAAAGATCGCTTCACCCATTTTCAAAAATGTGAGGAGCTACTGGCCAGCGAAATGCCCATATTGCCCTTGTATTTTTATGTTCATGTTTCCCTGCGTCACCCCAGTGTTCAGGGCTGGCACCCCACTCTTTTGGACCACCACCCTTATAAATATGTTTACCTCAAGGGGGAGGTGGCGAAGTGAAGAATTTTTTTATCTCAAGGTTACTCCAAGCCATCCCCACCCTCTTTGTCATTGCCACCCTGACATTCTTCATGACCCGCTTTGCTCCCGGGGGACCCTTTGACTCTGATAAAGCCATTCCCGAAGAAATTAAGATCAAATTACAAAGCCACTTTGGGCTCAATCTTCCGCTCTTCGATCAATACCTGCTCTACATGAAAAACCTGCTCGCTGGGGACCTTGGGCCCTCGTTTAAATATGTGGGGTGGGATGTATCGGAACTTATACAACTTGCTTTCCCGGTTTCTCTCAGCCTTGGTGTTTCCGCCCTTTTGATTGCACTGCTAATTGGCTTACCTGCAGGTATGCTCGCGGCTCTCCGAAAAAACACCTGGTGGGACTACCTACCCATGGGGATTGCAATGGTTGGCATCTGCCTGCCCTCGTTTGTGCTCGGGCCGATTTTAATCATGGTCTTTGCCACCAAGCTCAAGTTGCTCCCAGCCCTGGGATGGTACTCATGGACAGACCTGATTTTACCTTCACTTACCCTGGGACTATTTTATGCCGCCTATGTGGCCCGCCTGACCAGGGCCGGCATGCTTGAAACCCTCAAACAGGACTATGTGCGCACCGCCCGGGCCAAAGGGGCATCTCCCGGCAGAGTCTTGGTAAAGCATGCGATGCGGGGTGGCCTTTTGCCTGTGGTTACCTACCTCGGGCCCGCCTTTGCCGGGTTGGTAAGTGGCTCATTTATTATCGAAAGTATTTTCTTCATCCCCGGCCTGGGGAAATTTTTTGTGACTGCCGCTTTTAACCGGGATTACACCGTGGTTCTTGGAACTGTATTGTTTTACGCCACCTTAATCATTATTCTTAACCTGCTTGTGGATTTTCTTCAGGCATGGCTGGATCCGAAAGCGAGGGAGCAGCGATGAGCACAAAAGCAGGTGCCTCCCTTACCCGGGATGCGTGGATACGCTTACGCTCAAACCGGATGGCTTTGGTGAGTTTAATTCTTCTGGCTTTGGTGGTCGCCTTCTCCTTTATAGGTCCCCTTTTCTGCGAATACCAATATGATGAGCAAAACCTGGATGAGCAATTTCTAGGGCCCAGCAAACAACACTGGTTTGGCACCGACAGCCTGGGCCGGGACTTATTTGCCCGCACAAGTTACGGGGGGAGGATATCGTTGGCAGTGGGCTTACTGGCCACTTCGGTTTCTTTACTTATCGGGGTCACTTATGGAATGGTTGCGGGGTATGTCGGCGGAAAAACAGATGCTTTTTTAATGCGTATGGTGGATATCCTTTACTCCCTTCCTTTCACCATCTTTGTCATTTTATTAATGGTTCTTTTTGGGAGGAACTTCCTGCTGCTCTTTCTGGCGATTGGGGCGGTGGAATGGTTAACCATGGCACGAATTACCCGGGCTCAAACCTTAAACTTGAAACGGGCTGAATTTATTGAATCCGCCCGGGCACTTGGCTTTTCTCATGCAAGAATTCTTTTTCATCATATTTTACCCAACCTGCTTGGGCCGATTATTGTCTACGCCACCCTTACGGTTCCTGCGGTCATGTTGCTTGAAGCAGCCCTTAGCTTTCTCGGGCTCGGGGTGCAGGCACCCATGGCCTCCTGGGGCAGCCTCATTAAAGAGGGGGCCGAAAAAATGGATATAGCCCCCTGGCTTATCCTCTTTCCGGGCCTGTTTTTTTGCTTAAGTTTATTTTGCCTAAATTTCATAGGGGACGGGTTAAGGGATGCCCTGGATCCGAAAAGTTCAAAAGACTGATGAGCGATGTAAACATCAAAGGCCTCAAAACTTTTTTTCATACCCGGGAGGGTGTGGTGAAAGCGGTAAACGACATTACCTTCTCCATTCCCCCGGGGGAAGTGGTCGGGTTGGTTGGGGAATCGGGATCGGGTAAGTCTGTAACCTGTCACAGCCTGCTTCAGTTACTGCCCTCTCCCCCGGCCCAAGTGGAAGGAGGGGAAATTATTTTTAGCGGAGAGGATCTTTTGCAGGCAAAGGAGTGGAGAATGAGAGAGCTGCGGGGAAAATCAATATCCATGATTTTTCAGGACCCCATGAGTTGCCTCAATCCATACATGACGGTTGTGGAGCAGGTCGCCGAACCTTTACTGATCCATAAAATGGCTTCCGAAGAGGACGCCAAGCAGCAAGCCATTGATATGCTTTTACGGGTCGGAGTGAATAAGATCAAAGAGCGGTTAAATGCCTACCCGCACGAGTTTTCCGGGGGCATGAGACAACGGGCAATGATTGCCATGGCCTTGATCACCAAGCCTGACCTGCTGCTGGCGGATGAGCCCACAACTGCGTTGGATGTCACGGTGCAGGCTAAAATTTTAAAACTGCTCAAGAAGCTGTGTGCGGAGATTGGGAGCAGTGTTTTATTTGTAAGCCATGACTTGGGAGTGGTCGCTGAAATTGCGGACCGGGTGGTGGTGATGTACCGCGGGAAGGTAGTCGAACAAAACACAACCCAAGAACTATTTCGTTCCCCCACCCATCCCTATGTCAAAGCACTGATTGCCTGCAGGCCTACCTTTACAGGAAACTCCGAAATCCTTCCAACAGTTGAGGACTTCTTGGGAAACCCCTCTCCTATGCCTGAGCAACGGCAACAGGTAAAGAGAAGTGATCCCCCTGCTGAAAACACCCAAGACTGGATCAAGGTAAGAGACCTATCTGTTCATTTCCGACAAGCGAAACAGGGAGATGTGGTCAAAGCTGTCGACCAGGTAAGCTTCACCATCCCCCGGGGGAAAACTTTGGGAATTGTGGGAGAATCCGGCTCAGGCAAGACCACTCTTGGTCGGGCTATCCTCCGCCTTACTCCTATTACTTCCGGAAATGTCCAGTGGCAGGATCAGGATATTGCCTCGGTGCAAGGCAAAGACCTGTTGGCCTTCCGGAAAAAGATGCAAATTATATTCCAGGACCCCTATGCCTCGCTAAACCCGCGGCTTACGATTGAACAGGCCCTGCTGGAGCCCATGCAAGTTCACCGCATTGGTCAATCCCGTAAAGAACGGGTTGATCGTGTCGTTTCCCTGTTAGAGGAAGTTGGGCTTGAGCCCGATTACCGGCGAAGGTATCCGCATGAATTTTCAGGGGGACAGCGCCAGCGAATTTGCGTGGCCCGTGCTTTATCGACCGAGCCTGAATTTATTGTTTGCGATGAATGTGTAAGTGCCATGGATGTTTCCGTTCAGGCACAGGTGTTAAATTTACTCAGCCAGCTTCAGGCTGCCCGGGGTTTAACCTATCTTTTTATTTCCCATGACCTTTGTGTGGTTAAGCACATTGCGGATGAAATTGCAGTAATGCGGGCCGGTAAAATTGTGGAGTCCGGAGATGCGGAAAGCATATGCCTGAACCCGCAGGAAAAATACACCCAGGAATTGATGGATTCTATCCCCAGCACCAGCAGGACCGGCACTTTTTAATCCGGTGATTTATCCAATCTCTTGACCTTCACATTTACCTCCATGCTTTCCGGCAGCCTGCCGTAATAAGTGCCGGTTATAGGGGCCACATCCTTGTAATCCACACCGGTTCCGAGGGTGATGTAGGTTTCGTCGACCACCCGGTTATTGGTGGGGTCCAGCCCGTACCAGCCCATGCCATTGATCAGGACTTCAATCCAGGCATGGGATGCTTCTGAACCCCGCATGGATTGGTCTCGGGTACGGTCAAAAAAATAGCCACTTACATAACGGGCCGGAATGCCCAGGCAACGGCAAAGGGATAAAGCGGCATGAGCAAAATCCTGGCATACACCCTTTCGGTTTTCCAAAGTACTATTGGCATGAGTTTCGACCGAGGTCGTTGACTGACAGTATTCAAAGTTTTGATAAATGAACTCATTGATCAGGTACGCGGTCTGAAAAATATCCTGAGAATTCCCCATGATATCAACCGCCATCCTCCATGCTGTGGGGTTAATTTCCACATAAGAAGAACTTTGTAAGTAAGGTCTGGTTTCGGCTTGTTTTTCCATTTCCTTGAGAGACTTCATGGATTTACCGTAGGGAAAATGATCAAAATCAACCCGGGGTGTTGTGGTCACCGTGGACCTGCTCTCAATAACCAACCTGGAATGGTCATGAGGGATCTCAAAGTGGTGCACCAGGTTCCCGTTTAAATCAAGATATTGCCTTAACCTTGTCGTAGGTAAAACATGGATAAAACAGCTTTCGCACTTCTGCCATTCATTACTTAGCGGCTTGAGCCTTAGTTCGTTGAAGCTATCTTTTACCGGACTTGGGTAGCGATAACGAGTTTGATGATAGATATAAAAACGCATCTTAAACCGTAATAAAAACGACCTTCTTTGATTGGGTGGCTATTGCTGAACCTGAGCTTGTGCGGCTGCCTTAAAACTCATGGATTCCGTAGTAATGGGCAGCATAACATAGCTTTCAAAAATTCGCTGACCGAGTTCGATCAGCAGGCATTGTAGCTCATCGATTGAACGATGCAGTCCCACCTCGAGCATTGCATTCATATTGGTGAAGTTTACTTTAGCCAAGGCACTACCGGCAAGCCTCTCCGCTTCATTGGAAAAATTACCACTGGGAACCCCGGAAATTTCATGAAGATAGGTGTCTATTCTGCGAATTGCGAATCGTAAAGACCGGGGGAAATCCTGTGAGAACAGGAGAAAGTCTGCGACATTGCCCAGGGAGAGTTCGCCTCTGAATTGCTTCCGGTAGGCAGATAAGGCTGAGCAAGTCCGTAATGTGGCAATCAGATCCGTCCGGGATGGTTCTACGTTTTTGTAGGTGAGGGCATCCAAAGCCCGGCTTGTCTGGTCGGCCCGCTCAAGGTATTTTCCGAGTGACATGAAGCGCCATCCTTCATCGTGATGGACGGTGGCATCAGAAAGTCCCTGGAAAACTAATGAAAAACGGATGATCCGTTTAAAAAATTGACGAGGGTTTTCAAGGTATTGCCTTTCGGCGTCTCCACCTTGAAAAAAGTGGTAAATGCTGTTTAACTCCACCCATATCTCCTCCGACAGTTGATCCCTTACCATGCGGGCGTTTTCTCGTGCGGAAAAAATACAATTTTGGGTAGAACTCGGCCATTGCGGGGAAAAGAGAAAAAACATTTCTACCCGTTCGGTTTCCTCCAATTTAAAAAAATCACCCGCACTTAAAGCTTGAATCGCCGGATTCCAAAATTTCTTCCCCAAAAAGTGATCCGGGGATTCGAGCTGGGTGTCCAGGTTCACTTCCACCATACGGCTCATGCTTTCAGCCCGTTCCACATAACGGTTCATCCAAAATAAATTATCGGCGACTCTTGAGAGCATTGGACTTATTTTTCAAGTACCCAGGTATCCTTGCTGCCCCCTCCTTGCGAGGAGTTTACCACAATCGAGTTTTTCTTGAGAGCGACCCGGGTTAATCCCCCGGGCACGATATTGATATCTTTTCCATATAAAATAAATGGCCGAAGGTCCACATGCCGACCCTCAATGGATTCATCACAAATGGTGGGGTGCTGGGATAATGACACAATCGGCTGGGCTATGTAGTCTCTGGGGTTTGTGAGGATTTGTTTTTTACAATTTTCCTTTTCCTCTTCCGTGGAAGCGTTCCCCACCATGATGCCATATCCCCCAGACTCGTTTGCAGGCTTTACCACCAAGTCTTCCAGGTGATCCAACACATACTGCCGGTCTTTTTCCCGGGAACAAAGATAAGTCGGCACATTGGGTAAAATGGGGTCTTGTCCAAGATAATAGTTAATCATATCAGGAACGAAAGCATAGGTGACCTTGTCATCAGCCACCCCTGTACCGATTCCATTAGCAAGAGCCACATTACCTTTGAGGTAGGCATTCATTAAACCGGAAACTCCAAGCACGGACTCTTTATTGAAAAATAAAGGGTCCATGAAATCATCATCCAACCTGCGATAAATTACATCCACTTGGACAAGACCATGGGTTGTTCTCATGTAGACGTAATCATCGATAACAATAAGGTCTCGGCCCTCCACAATCTCGATCCCCATTTGCCTCGCCAAAAATGTATGCTCAAAATAAGCACTGTTATAAACTCCGGGAGTTAAGACCACACACACTGGTTTTTGGGATTGCCGGGGCGATAGGTTTTCCAAAGTTTTCAATAACAACTCCGGATAAGCCTCCACGGAGCGTACTGACATCCCCCGAAAAGTCTGCGGGAAAATTTTTTTCATAATCTCCCGATTCTCCAAGAGATAGGATGCACCGGAGGGGCATCGGGCATTATCTTCCAATACATAATAGGTGCCCTTTTCATCCCGGATCAAATCTGAACCACAGACCTGTACATAAATATCCTTGGGCACATCAAAACCCACCATTTCTTTACGATAATGAGGACAGGAATAAACAATTTCTGAGGGAATCACACCATCTTTCAAAATCATGGCATCGTGGTAGATGTCATGAAGAAATAAGTTAAGTGCCAAAATTCGCTGACTTAAGCCTTGCTCGATATGATCCCATTCTTTTCGGGGAATAATTCTTGGGATCAGATCAAAGGGGAAAATCTTTTCCGTTCCCTGATCATCTCCATATACCGTGAAGGTGATGCCATGCTCAAAAAAAGAAGAGTCCGCCTGCCTTCTTTTGTCTGTAATTTCACTCTCGGTGAGGCAGCTTATTCGATTATACAACTTGGCGTAATGTGGAAACGGTTCGGCTTGGTCTCTGCCGAACATTTCATCATAAAAATCACCGGTGTGATATTCTTTGAACGAGGATAGGTTCATTGCTTTCTATCATGTTCTCTTGCAGATTATATGCCATCTACTGATAAATGTAGAAAGAGTGAATGAAATGATCCTCCCTTTAGGCTGGTATCATAAAAGCTTAAGCCGTTCCGCGGAGAAAAAGAATTGTTGAGCCAGCCCGGCAAAATCAGCGAAATGAATGCGGGCAAAGGCCAATTTTTGTTTCTGGTTCCAATCCTCTAGGTGATACCTGTGAGTTAACACTTTATCAATCCATGTATCGATGGGAAAAGACTCGAGTTTCCCGGCACCAAACAGAAGAACACAATCCGCAATTTTACCTCCCACTCCGGGTAAACCCATGATCTCGGTGCGTGCCTCTTGATAAGATAAGGCTTGAAGCCCATCTAACCAACCTGGGTGACTCTTGAGAAAGCGGGCACAACCTGAGATATTTTTCGCTCGGTATCCCATCTTTAAATCCCGGAACTTTTCTTCCGAAACCTCCGCTAATCGCGACCAACCGGGAAAGCCGTACCTACCGCTTCCCAGGGACGGACCATAGATTTCGGCGACCTTTGCGCCCGTCTCTTTAATTTGAGGAATACTTTTCACAGGACTCAATAAAAAGTAAAATAAAGTCTCATCAAGCGGTTGCCTGAGAATTCGAAGCCCCGGCAGAGCGTTCATACATTTAGCCAAAGTGGAATCTGAACGCCAGGGTAAGGTATTGACCGCTTCCTGGTAGGTATGATCAATCCATAAATAATCGATAAGGTCTTGGGTAGTAAAACCATCGGAACCAGTAGCACGCCATGCCATGCCGTTCCCATCCAGGCGAATACTGACCACGACCTGTTTGATTACCCCATGCCATATGCCTTTTGCATCCTGCTCCCAGACAAACGACTGACCACCTGCTAAAGTTTCAGCCAGGCTTAGTTCCGTGAATCCATGGTCAACCAATGAATTCCACGGTGGCGACCCTCCTCTCTCTACTGCTTGTGGGACCAAAGAAAACTCTGGTTATTCGTCAAAACGGAATCGTCCTTGGCTTGAACTGAAAGGTGCCATGCCATTATTTTTTTCTTCGGCGATGGCCAATCAGATCCCGTAAGACCAAGCCACAACTCACCCTGCGTAATGGCATGATCAGGAAGAAGGAAGGTATAAGTGATCGGGTCCAATGACTCAGAGTCCAGAACCTGCAGGACCAATCTATGAGGCTTTGGCTGCAAACCCTTATCCGGGAAATCAAGGGCTAATAATAGATAGAGGCCATCTCTCTCGGTCTCATTGGACCTTAGGATTACCTGTCCGCTGGTGTTTTCTTTACCTGTAAAATACTCACTTACCCGAACAAAGTCGTAATGAGTAAAATAAGACTCAGTCAGCAAACGAACATGGGACTCCCCCCATGTAACCAGAGGAGCTATCCAAAATAAAACGAAGAGAAATCGGTTGGGAGAAATCATAGTTTCACCCCCAACTCAGATTACTTTTCAGCAGATGCGGCAGGCTTTTCTTTCGCAGGTGCTTTAGCTGCCTCATCGGGCCCTAATACATCATCTGGCTTGGCCTTCTTTGCGACCTCTTTCTTTTCGGCCTTGGCAGCAGATTTAGGAGCGGCTTTGGTCGCAGCTTTTTGGCGAGTCGTAGGTTTAGCCTTGGCAGCGGGTGCCTTGGCGGCCTTCTTTACACCACTAGCTTTCTGTGTTTGCAATGCGGCTTTTTGGCGAGCCAAATAAGCGGTACGACGTCTTCTTTTAATTCGTTTATTGTATTGTTTGCCCATAGGATAAGGAAAATAGGATGCTTATTATATGCTTACTTGCAAGCCTCAAGCAATATCAACGGGTCGCCCGGTACTTGCTGATTCGTAAGTGGCATCAATAATTCTCATAAGTTTGAGTGCCTGATCAGGGGTATTGAGAGGTTTTTCTTCCCCCTTAATCGAGCGAACAAAATTTTCAGCGGATCTGATTCGCCCCATATCTTCACTCTCATCGGTAACGATGGATCGATTCACTGACCTGCCATGCTCCTGCACATAGAGCTCACAGTCATCCACCGCCGTTTCATCCAGCCCGTCAGAACCGAACAGTCGGCGAATCATACCGCCTGCTTTTTGCCCTTGAAAGGTAACGGAAACTTCTTCCCTTTTTACCATCTCAGCCCAGGACACCTGGAAGTTTAAAACCTGTCCTGTTTCAAAACGAACAAAGCCATGAGCGGCGCTTTCCACATCAGTAATACCATCCTGAACATCGGGAATACCCCACGGTCCCTTGAAAGCTTTATTTTCAATAAAATCGTTAAATGTCTGAGCTAATACACAGGATGGCTGAGGGTAATCCATGTAAAACATTGCGAGATCTACCATATGCAAGAGATCAATTAACGGACCTCCCCCGGAAAGTTCTTTGTTGGTGAACCAGCCACCGAAGCCAGGAATCCCGGTGCGACGGATCCATTTTGCCTGGGCAGAATTAATACGCCCAACTTCTCCTGACTCAAGGTAATCGCGCAATGCGTAGGATTCTGGACGAGCCCGGTTATTAAAATTAAACATCAAGGTCTTACCCGATTTTTCCGCCGCCTCCTTCATCTCCGCAACTTCTACCGCAGAAAGGGCTGGGGGTTTCTCACAAAAAACATGCCTTCCCGCGTTCAACGCCTGAATAGCCAGGGGTTTGTGGGTCCGGTTGGGGGTAATGATGCTCACTGCGTCAAGATCACTGAGTTCATCGAGCATTTTCTGGGAATCAGAAAAAATATGCGGGATTTTGTAATGATCGGCTGCAGCCGCCGCCGATGCCTGGTTCATATCGCACACCGCCAGCAACTCGGCACCGGCCGCTTTAAATCCTGCCGCATGATATTGAAGCATGCCACCGGCACCAATGATTCCTATTTTTATACTCATAAAAAATTATTTAGGTATTGAGGGGAATTTAACCCACTTTTCTTTGGAATTAGAACTTTTAACCACAGTCTCGATGAAAGCCATACCAATCATGCCATCCCGAATATCAGGAAAATCATACCCTGATTTTCTCGGATACTTACCTGCGATCTCATCCCGGATCGCAACGGAGGCACAATTATACACATTGGCAAAAGCTTCAATAAAGCCTTCCGGATGACCAAAAGGAATGCGCGTATGTTCAGCCGCTGCTCCGGTAACATAACTGTTACCTCTCCGATAGACCTGCCTTGGGGTTCTTGCATCTTTAACAAGTAAATCATTGGGATCCTCCTGGTGCCATTCAATGGATTTCTTGGTACCGTAGACTCGGATGTTCAAATCATTTTCATCCCCATTGGACACCTGAGAAGCGTAGATAATACCCCGGGCTCCCCCTTGAAAGCGTATGAGTACATTGCCGTCATCGTCGAGCTTGCGACCGGGAATATTGACAGAGAGATCGGCACACACCTTATCGATTTCAAGGCCTGTTATATAATGAACAAGGTTTTCGGCATGGGTACCAATATCACCCATGCAATTAGATATTCCCGCGATTTCAGGGTTGGCTCTCCAGTTGGATATGGCCTTATCTTCCCCGGTTAAAGCGGTGATGGCATATCCCTGAGGGTATTCGCAGACAACTTTAATGATGTCGCCAAGCTCTCCCTTACGCACCATCTGTTTGGCAAGCTTAACCATGGGGTAACCGGTATAGTTATGGGTAAGGGCAAATACCTTTTTGGACTTATTTATAATTTTCCGAAGCTCTCTTGCCTGGGCCAGGTTGTAAGTGACCGGCTTATCGCAAATTACATTGAAGCCTGCTTTTAGAAATGTCTTGGCTACTTCAAAATGTAAATGATTCTGTACTACAATCGTCACAAAATCAATCCGTTCACCTTCTGGCAGAGCCTTTTCTTTCTCGGCCATCTCCTGGTAAGACCCATAAACGCGGGAAGGATCCAAATAAAAGTCTTTGCCTGAAAGAGCCGATTTTTTGGGATCGGATGAAAACGCACCCGCAACAAGTTCAATATTGCCATCCAAAGCCGCGGCCCTGCGGTGCACTCCTCCGATAAAGGCTCCCCGGCCACCACCGACCATTCCCATGCGTAGCTTTCTTTTCATATTTTTTATTGGTTTTTCTTATCAAAAGCGGAATCAAAAGCCATTTGGTTAGGCTCGAAATCCAGAGCCTTCACAAACTCACAGGATTCTTTGGCACCATGAAAACGGTCCATACGACTGTCTTCCCATTCAACTGAAAGGGGGCCTCGGTACCCGATATCATTCAAGGCTACGATAATTTCCTCAAAATTTACATCGCCACGCCCAACCGAACGGAAATCCCATTGGCGGCGGGGATCGGCGAAGGTTGTGTGCCCGCCAAAGACTCCCACCGTACCATCACCATGCCCCCACCATGCATCCTTCATGTGTGCATGATAAATACGGTCCGAAAAAGTTCGAATGAATTTCACATAATCAACCCCCTGGTATCCAAGGTGAGAAGGGTCGTAATTAAACCCGAATCTTTTGTGCCCCTTGACCGCAGCCAAGGCACGTTCGGCACTGGCAATATCAAAGGCTATTTCTGTGGGGTGCACTTCAAGGGCAAAATTTACATCCTGCTTGTCAAACTCCTGGAGTATGGGGCCAAACCTTTTGGCAAAATCAGCAAAGCCTTTGTCCCAATAAGCTTGGTCGGTTGGAGGGAATGCGTAAATGGAATGCCATATACTCGACCCAGTAAAACCGTTTACCACGGCAGGAAAATCATCCTTTTTCCTACCCCCGGGCTTGGCATTCATAAAGTTTCTGCATGCCTTAGCGGTCTTTGCAAGTTTTCGGGCTGCCCGCTTGCGGACCTTTTCAGGGTCTCCTTCCCCCCAAACATCGGGAGGTAAGATAGATTTGTGCCTTTCATCGATCAAGTCACAGACCGCCTGCCCCACCAAGTGGCTTGATATTGCAAAAGAGGTCAAGCCATGGTCCGAGAGAATCTCCCATCGCTCCTGGCAATATTTTTTGGAAACGGCCGCTTTATCGACATCAAAATGGTCTCCCCAGCAGGCTAGCTCTAACCCATCATAGCCCATTTCCGCTGCTTTTTTTGCGAGTTCAGGAAGAGTTAAGTCAGCCCATTGGCCGGTAAATAAAGTAACAAATCTAGACATAATTAGGAGAATTCTGATTGGGTTAAAAAAGAGGCATAGAATAAACATTCTTTTTTTGTTCAACTATGCTCATAGTGCAACCCCTTTTTAGCGTTTTGGGGGCGTCCTTCAGTTACCCGTAACCACAAGAATTTTTTCTGCGGAACGAAAACCCATGGAAAATGCCTCACTTTCCTCAACCTTAAGAGTGATCACATCAGCCAGTTTCTCAGAACCTATAATCGATACCATCTTCCCGGGCAGGAGTTCCTTATCCCGGGCAAATTTAAGGAAATCACTTTCCTGGTCCAAAATGGACTCAACCTTAACTGTCATGCCAGCACTACAATTCTGCAATGTTTGAGAACTCGGCCTCTGGATGGATCCTCTTCGGGTAGGAATTGGGTGCCCATGCGGATCATACCTCGGCCTACCCAAAAATTCATCAAGTTTTTCGAGTACTTTTTCGGAAATTGCATGCTCCAACTCCTCTGCCTCTTCATGGATTTCACTCCAGTCCAGGCCTAGTGTCTCCACCAAAAAAGTCTCCAATAAGCGATGGCGCCTAAGCATATTCATCGCCACCTTCCTCCCCTTCCGGGTCAAGGACACTCCCTGCCGGGGATAATAAGTAAGCCAACCGTCACGCTCCATATTCTTTGCCATCGATGTGGCCGTGCCCGGTGTTACTCCCAGATCAGTCGATACTTTACCCATGGCAACCTTAGGCCCATTTTCCTCCAAGGTAACCATGAGGATTTGCTTTAAATAATTTTCAACCGTTGGAGAAGGCATTTTATAAATTTGTAGGGCTAAGGGAGGTTGACTCAAGACAAATCTATTGCAATACTTTGATTAATCAAAATTGTAACTTTGCATAATCAATGAAAATTTTACTTCCCTATTCAACCCTGAGGAGAGGTGCTTTGGTACTATCAGTTCTCCTCGGCCTTGCTGGCTGCAGCGAGAACCTGACTCCGGTTGCCGATCAAAATTCCACAGCCAAGCTGATGATTGTCACCACGACCACCCAGGTTACCGACCTCGTCGATCAACTCGTGGGGGACAAATGCAGCATCCGCCCAATGATGGGCCCGGGCGTTGACCCGCATCTCTACAAACCAACAGCCCGGGATATTATGTCTCTAAGCACCGCGGATTTAATCGTTTACCATGGGTTAAATTTGGAAGGGAAACTAGGTTCAACATTTAAAAAAGCAGGCCTAAGTCAGCAAAAAACCTACGCTATTCATTCGACGGTCGACCCAAAATTCCTTTTAGCTTCCGATGAAAAAAAGGGTCACTTTGACCCTCATATTTGGTTTGATCCGGAAATATGGATTCAGTGCCTGCACGGGCTTTCCCGGCACCTTTGCCTTTTGTTGCCCGATGAGGCTGACCTGATTGAGGCAAGAGCGAAAAAGCTTTCGCTGCAATACCAAAGTATTCAACAGTTTGCCTCTTCCGCATTTGCAGAAATTCCTCCCAATCAAAGAAAGCTTATCACCAGTCATGATGCTTTCCGTTATTTCGGAGAATTCTTTGGGTTTGAGGTCATTGCCCTGCAGGGGATTTCCTCCGCGACAGAGGCCGGTCTTGGTGACCGGGCCAACCTTGTAGATTTCATCAAAAGTCACCAGGTTCCCTGCATTTTTATTGAAAGTAGCGTGAACCCCAAGGCCATCAAAGAGGTCGCCCGCGAAGCTAAAACTGCCATTGGCAAACCACTCTTTTCAGACGCACTTGGCGCTAAAACCGATACCGTAAGAGGACCCAATGAAGAGTCTCATTCCTTGGCAACCTGGTCCGGGATGATGATTTATAACACAATGGCTATCGTCGACGGCTTAGCCCGGAAAAAAAGATGAAGCCTCCGCTTTACCCCATTGAGATTCATGATCTCACCGTATCCTATCAACGAAAGCCGGTGCTGTACGGGGTGGATATCGAGATCGAGGAAGGATCCCTGGTTGGAGTGATCGGTCCCAATGGTGCAGGAAAATCAACCCTGATAAAAGCAATCATGAATATGGTTCGCCCCAATGGCGGCTTTGTTAAAATTTTCGGCAAAAGCCCGAAAGCAGGTACCAAACATATTGGTTATGTCCCGCAAAGAGAATCGGTTGACTGGGATTTCCCGGTAACGGTTATGGATGTTGTTCTCATGGGAAGGTACGGGCACCTTGGCTGGCTCGGCAGGCTCAGCAAAGCTGACAGGAGAATGGCACACGAATGCCTTGAGAAAGTTGATATGCTTCCCTATTCAAACCGGCAAATCGGCAACCTTTCCGGAGGGCAACAGCAGCGAGTTTTTTTAGCCCGTGCCCTGGCCCAGGAAAGCTCAATTTATTTAATGGATGAACCCTTTTCCGGAGTGGACGCCGTCACTGAAAAAGCGATCGTGTCTATTCTTAAAAGTATGCAACAAGATGGCAAAACCCTGGTAATCGTTCATCATGACCTGGCAACCGCGAAAGAATACTTTGATCACTTACTCCTTCTCAATATGAGGAAGATCGCCTACGGCCCTATCCAGCAGGTCTTCACCGAAGAACTGCTTCAAACAACCTACGGGGGCCGACTGACTGTTTTCTCAGAAATGGCATCACAGGCGGCGAAACAACCGGAAATCGAAAAGCAAAAATCTCTCCTTTTATAGCATCCACCTCAGGCACTACCTTACCATGCTATTTCCCAGACTTTGGCCCACCCTGATACTGCTTCTTTTCCTGCTTTGCCTCTGGCTGCCATCGCTCGACGCCAGGCAGGTGGAAATGCTGAAAGACCAAAATTTCTGGGATCAAGCCACGAGGTTTTTTCTTCTGCAGGATATTTCCGTTCAAATTGTAGTGCTTGGATCCACCTTAATTGGCATTTCATGTGGCTTAATTGGGAGTTATGTGGTGACACGCAAACTTTCACTTTTTGGTGACACTCTCTCTCACGCGGTTTTACCCGGTATCGCTGTCGGCTTTTTGTGGGCGGGTTCCAAGGATAACCTTGCCTTATTGATTGGAGCAACCGGGGCCGGATTCCTCGGGGTTTCCTCTTTAACTTTTTTACAAAAATATACCCGAGTACGGCAAGACAGTGCCTTGGGTATTGTGCTTTCCGGATTTTATGCGGTTGGCATATGCCTCCTTACCCGCATCCAAAAAATGGAGTTCGGCAACCAGGCTGGGCTGGATTCCTTTTTATTCGGTCAAGCCTCGGCCCTATCCGTTGAAGATCTTTGGGGGATCGGCGGGGCTCTTTTGGTTATCTCTTTATTTATACTTGTCGCATACAAAAAATTACTCATTACCGGGTTCGATTTATCTTTTTCCCGCTCCATTGGGATTCCCGCGGATGGCCTGCAATATGCACTTTGGCTTTTACTGGCCTTTTGTGTTATCACCTCTTTACAAATTGTTGGGGTTATTCTTGCCTCGGCCCTCCTCATTATTCCTGCGGTTACCGCTTCGCTTCTCGTGAAACGTATGAACGCATACCTTTTGGTTTCTGCTTTTTTGGGTGCATGTGCGGGATTGGGTGGCAGTTTTCTTTCTTTTCTTGGAAAAGGACTGCCCACGGGGCCTTTAATCGTATTAGTATCTGCAGGAATTTTCATATCAGTTTTATGCCTTAGGCCTCGGACAGGTCTTGCAACCCAATGGTTTTTTTCACGAAAAAATTCCTTAAGGATCCAAAGAGAAAATACCCTCAAGGCCATCTACCAAGTGCTTGAAAAGAATAATTTTGAAAATCAAACAATCCCCACCCAGGCATTAATGACCAAACGCGGGATTGATAGGATCGAATGTGAATTTGAAATTCAACAACTCGTCCAAGCCGAGCTTGCAACTAAGGGATCGCCAGACCACTCCCCTGCTTTACCTGGGCAGTCTATTCTTTCCCTCACGCCAAGGGGCTGGGAATACGCATGCAAAATCGTACGTAACCACCGGTTGTGGGAACTGTACCTCACAAATGAAGCCAATTATGCACCCGATCATGTGCATGAGGATGCGGAGAAAATTGAGCATGTATTGGGAGAGGATACCATCCGCCAGCTTGAACGTATTCTTTCCAACCCGAAAAAAGATCCGCACGGAAAATTAATTCCCAGCCTCACGGACATGGAACTGGGGGGGGTCCCAAAAACATGAGCCTGCAAGCATCCACTACCAAACTGTTGCTATGCCTCTAATTCCCCGTTTTCAAATGGATCAGGTTTTTATCGAGCCCTGGAGTACCTCTGGGCTTCTTACCTGGAACCTGCAAATCATTTTGATGAGTATCCTGATTTGTTGGACATGCGGCCTTGTGGGTTCATTTATCGTCGTACGCCGCATGGCCCTAATGGGCGATGCTATCAGTCATGGCATTCTTCCAGGATTAGCATTTGCTTTTATCATAAGTGGCAGCCTAAGCCTTGGTGGTATGTTCATCGGTGCCTGCCTCGCCGGGCTTGCATGCAACTTTTGTATCGAGTGGTTACATTCCCACACCAAGATCCGAGAAGATGCAGCCATGGGCCTTGTGTTTACCTCCTTTTTTGCTCTGGGTGTGACCCTTATTAGTTCCCACGCGGAGAACATTGACCTCGACCCCAGCTGCATACTTTATGGGGAAATTGGATTGGTGCCCCTTGCCGAAAAAATTAAGATTGGGGGTACCTCTCTTGGCAACCGTGCCATTTGGACCATGGCTGCTGTTTTTATCTCTACAGCAATGGGAATTATCCTGTTTTACAGGCAACTCCTTGTCTCGAGCTTTGATTCTACCCTGGCTGCCTCTATCGGTATACCTGTCCAGGGAGTTCATATTGGCTTAATGTTGGCACTCGCACTGACCACTGTTGCCAGCTTGGAGGCAGTCGGTGTAATCTTGGTGGTTGCCATGTTTGTATTCCCTCCGGTTACGGCTTCTTTCTTTTTTCGGCGATTGCCCCTTGTCTTACTATCCACCCTTCCACTCGGTATCCTTTACTCGATTGGCGGGTTTCATTTGGCACATTGGCTTGACTGCTCGATTGCGGGAGCGATTGCGGTGGTAGCCACAATTTTATTCATCCCAGCCTGTTTACTGGGACCCAATGGAGGAGTAAGACAACGTTTGAGACAAAAGATGTGACTTTCTAAGATAAGCAAAAAAAAGGCCCTCCATACAGAGGGCCTATTAAAATAGAATGAATAAAGTTTAGCTGGCTTTCTTTTTACCTTTTTTGAGGGAAACTTTGGCCGCTGTTTTGTTGCTGCAGTTGCATCCTTCAATGGAGACGCGGGCATCTGCGTCAAGTTTAGTGGGGCAATCAAAACCAACCATTTCAGTTTTGCTGCCTACCTTAACCTTCTTTTCTTTTTTTCCTTGGGCAATGGTGAGGGTCTTGGACTCAGCATCAAAACTTACAACTTTTCCGTTGATTGCTTTGGATGGGCATCCTGCGAAGATAGATCCTGCTAAAAATAAAGAGGCAATAGTTAGTGTAATAATTTTCATAATGAATTGAGGTTGGGTTGAGAATAAAGGATTATTTCAATCGCGATTTTGGGAATTCACAAGTTTTATTTGATAGGAAAGGAAAGTTTTTGTTATGTAACAATTAACAATTTCTTATCAAATGCCTACTTTTCTTATAGTTTTATTCCTATGCCTGCTTAATTTCGCCTGGGCCCACCCTATTCCGGACCTTCCAGTCTTTGGGAAGTTTCAAACCCATGGAAATTGTACAATTCTAGTTGAAATTGATCCCCGCTGTTTTGCCGAAGATCCTGAACAGGTCCCGTTTCTGACCCTCAGGGAATTGGAAGAGACAAATGCTTCCGGGAAAAGCCTCTTGTTAGATCAATCCACCTCCCTGATTCAACAATCTCTCGAAGTCCGGTTTGG
This sequence comes from Opitutales bacterium, assembly GCA_965661905.1. Classification (GTDB taxonomy): domain Bacteria; phylum Verrucomicrobiota; class Verrucomicrobiia; order Opitutales; family Seribacteraceae; genus Seribacter. Next base: position 2,726 of record CBFIFQ010000015.1, on the reverse strand, counting down.
ACAACAGCCCTGGTTTACCCCCGACTTTCATATGAGTTTCACCAACCGTGAAGGTGGAGATCTCAGCGAAGAGCAGGTTGTTTTTATTTGGGGGAAATATCAGCCACGGTTGGATTCCAATTTTTCTTTCTATCAAATACGCTCCAAGGAAAATGCTGCTTACGATTTAGTCTTTACCAATCAAATCGATGGTACACCTCAACGGAGGGTGAATGTTCTTTTCCCCGGAGAGGAAAGTTTTCAATTCGACTTGGGCTTTATAGACACACGAACACCCACATCGAAGCTTGCACCCGTAGTCGGCGATCCCCCAAGAACCGAAGAAGAAAAAAAACAGGATAGAGCGGACGCACGCAGCACTTTTATATCTTTTGCAAGACAGGGGTTTGTCCATGTCCTCCCTCTTGGCTTGGACCATATTCTGTTTGTGATCGGATTATTTTTGTTATCCCGGCAATGGAAACCAATCCTCTACCAGGTATCAATCTTTACCCTCGCTCATACCATCACTCTGGGGCTTGCGACCTTAGACCTTATCTCTGCACCATCCAATGTGGTTGAGCCTATCATCGCTGCAAGTATAGCTGTCGTCGCCCTCGAGAATATCTTTTTCCCCGGTTACCGCAATTCCCGCCTCTTGGTTGTTTTTGTCTTTGGACTTATCCATGGCCTGGGGTTTGCCGGTGCCCTTTCCGCCTTCAACCTGCAGCCTACTTCATTGGCGGTGGGCTTGCTCGGTTTTAACCTCGGGGTTGAATTCGGGCAGCTTGCAGTCATTGCCATCGTATACATCGCCACATTCTGGATTACTGATAAACAAAATTATCGTAAATTTATTGTCATCCCCTTCTCCGCTTTGATTGGGGTTGCCGGCATATACTGGACCATAGAGCGCGTCTTTTTTTAACTAAGAAAAGGTGGTTTTATCCTTGAATAACATTTTTCAATGTGATGAATAAGGAGCTCACAATATGACTAGAACTCTTCACTTGCTTGGCCTCCTGGTCGCCATCACGACCAGCCAGCTCCCGGTCGCATTGCTGCAGATCGGGGTATGGGCGAGTATGTTTGATGACTTTTATGAGGAGACCCAGTCTGTTATCGCCTCAACCCAGTGGACTTTTGACGGAGACCATCGGTGCCAGGGGTGTGAACTGGTCAGTGATATTACATCAGGAGGGCAGAAAGATCTACTCCTGCAGGAGTCTTTGACCAAAGAAGTCAAGCTGTCCTGCGTACAAGTTGAAAATTTAGTATTTAGTCCATCTTCCTTTTCCAAGCGCATCATCTCTGGGAGCCAATGGAATGGAATTTTTTACGATGGGGTCGAATTGCCCCCACCTCGTATCCGAGCCTAAATAATCTTAGTCGCTCTTATTCACCTTCATCTTCAGGACCTGGTGATACCTTTCCCGTGTATGCTAGATACACTAAATCACATGTGATCTTCTTTACATGTCATCAATAAAATCAATTTCAATTCAACTTATTTTTATGAAAACAACTCTTTATACTTTTCTGTTCTCTCTTACTCTTTCACTCGCTTCCTATGGGCACGATAAAGCCTGGACTGCTGGCCGCCCTGATGGGCATGCCCCTATTTCCGTAATGGGAGATCATATGCATGCCATGGGTGAATGGATGATTTCGTACCGCTATATGACCATGGAAATGGAAGGGTTATTGGATGGGTCTAAAAATATTTCAGCTTCAGATGCGAGCAGTACTTTCGGCTACAATAATATGATGATACCCAAGGACATGACGATGGATATGCATATGTTCGGTGCAATGCATGCCATTTCTAATAAGTGGACATTGATGTGCATGCTCAACTACCTTGATCATGAAATGACCATGCAAAGCACAATGATGGGCACCATGAAATCAAGCGGCCTGAGTGACTTAAAGATTGCCGGCTTATATGACCTTGCCCGATGGGACAGCGGCCGAAGAATGCACCTGAACTTAGGATTAAGCCTTCCAACTGGATCGATTGATGAAAAACATACGGATGGCAGTACATTGGGCTATGGGATGCAACTGGGATCAGGAACTTATGATTTTCATCCAGCTATCACTTACCTAGCGCAAACCGAAAACTATTCTTATGGAACACAACTCGGAGGTGTTCTGAGAATTGACGACAATGATCAGGGTTACTCTCTGGGCAACAAGTTTGAAGCTACTCTTTGGGGAGCCCGTAAAATTACCGAATCCTTAAGTGCATCAGCTAAGTTCGATTACTCGAGTCAGAGTGATGTCGATGGACAACATAAGGGGTTAACCATGATAAATATGAGTCCTGCAAAGCAAGCAGGCTCCCAAGGTCGCGATATCACCACTTTTGGTCTTGGTTTTAATTACTATTTTCAAAACGGCGGATTGAAAGGACACAGGCTTGCGGCTGAATGGGAGACACCCTTAGATCAAAAAGTGAATGGGGTTCAGTTGGGACTTGATTCCATTTGGACACTTGGTTGGCAATACGCTTGGTAAAGTATAAAGTTTTTTTCCAAATAGGTTTTTTGGAAACCTGACTCTTTGATGGGAGTCAGGTTTCTGTTTTTACCGAAAATATGAGACCACGACCTTGGATTGATTGCCATCGCCTTTAATCTTCTTTTACTAATATCTCATATGGTTCCCAGCATAATGGAAGATAACTTATCCTGGATTAGAAAAAGGTGGAGGGCGGGACTTTTATTTTTGGCGTTGAGCCTGAC
>CBFIFQ010000014.1:0-33805 GCA_965661905.1 Opitutales bacterium | reverse complement strand
CATCAATGTGGGGTTCGAGAGCCTCAGCAGAATAATTGAGTGATGGTAGTGAAAAAGACATAATTATATAAGGTATGAAAAAAAATCATTCAACAGACCCGATGAAAAAAGTTCAAGCAAGAGAAAAGGGTACTTATTTTCGCTGAGATTGGAAAAATGCTTGGACGAGCACCTTTGATTCCTCTTCCATTATCCCCATTTGAATCCTCGGTTTGTGATTTGACATTTCTAGGGCGTGCAGTGAGGTGGCACCTCCAAGACCTCCCATTTTTCGATCTTGGAAAGAATAATGAACCACCCCCATTCTGGACATTATGGTGGCACCCGCACACATGGGGCAGGGCTCTTTGGTCACATAAAGTTGGCACTCATTAAGCCTCCAATCGCCGATATGCTTGGCTGCGATGGTGATTGCAATCATCTCGGCATGAGCCGTTGGGTCCTTTTGGTTTCTAGTTTGATTGTGAGCGGTCGCAATAAGTTGATCTTCAAAACGGATGACGGCCCCAACGGGGACTTCATCGGCATTCCATGCATTGATTGCTTCATTGTATGCATGCTGCATGAAAAAGAGGTCATCTTTTTCTAATTGCGATGGGAAAATTTTGGGAAATGGGCATGTAGAAGAGTTCATCATATTGAAGTGCAAAAAAAATTGTTTTAAGGAGAATCTTGACTTGAACCATGAAGATGGTGTGATGCAAAACTTAAATATAAAATTATGCCTGAAGAAGATATTGTAGAAGTTGAAGGAAAAATTACCGCAGTTTTACCAAGCACCATGTTTCGCGCTGAGCTTTCAAATGGACACCAAGTCCTTGCTCATATTTCCGGGAAACTCCGAAAACACTTTATTAAAATTACGGTTGGGGACATTGTTAAAATGGAAATGAGTCCCAGAGATCTTGAGAAAGCAAGAATTGTTTATCGTCTCAAGAACGCAGAGGTGAACCGCAATGCACCCATCCGAAGTTTTGGTCCCAGAGGCAAAGGAAAATAAAAAATATTGAAGCTATGAATATCATTGAATCCATCGGGAAGACCCCACTCGTCGAATTACAAAAAATCACAGCAGGGTGCAATGCCCGGGTATTTTTGAAGGCAGAGTTTTTTAATCCCCTAGCCAGTGTCAAAGACCGGATTGGGGCGGCTATGATTGAGGCAGCCGAGGAAGACGGTTTGCTTACAACTGATAGCGTGGTTATCGAGCCAACATCCGGCAATACCGGGATCGCCCTTGCTTTTGTCTGTGCAGCCAAGGGTTACAAATGCATCCTCACCATGCCGGAAACTATGTCGAAGGAAAGGCGAGTTCTTTTACGCTTACTTGGTGCGGATATTGTGCTGACTCCAGGACCCAAAGGCATGGGTGGAGCCATTGCCAAGGCGACTCAATTAATGGAAGAGTATGGGGACTCGGCGTTCATGCCTCAGCAATTTAATAACCCTGCCAATCCTGCCATTCACCGCAAGACTACAGCAGAAGAAATTTGGTCGGGTATGGATGGTCAAGTGGATTGCTTTGTTGCTGGTGTGGGAACGGGCGGTACAATTACCGGAGTCTCCGAAGTGATTAAGGAGAGGAATCCCAAAATGTTATCCGTTGCGGTGGAACCTGTGGAAAGCCCGGTCATTACCCAAACCCGAAATGGGGAAGAAGTAAAACCCGGGCCTCACAAAATCCAGGGAATTGGAGCAGGCTTTGTCCCCCAAAACCTTAATATTGATATTTTGGACGAGGTGCAGCTTGTGAGCAGTGATGAGTCTTTTGATATGGCTCGTGAGATAACCCTGAAGGAGGGTGTTCTGGCGGGTATTTCAACAGGCGCAACCGTGACGGCTGCTCTTCGAATCGCAAAACGCCCGGAGATGGAAGGCAAAAATATTGTAGTGCTTGGGGCAAGCTGTGGTGAGCGTTATCTTTCCACCCCTCTCGCGGCTCAAGCTGCCTCAGAAGTGATGGATGCTGTGGCGGAGCCGCTGTAAACAGCTGACTTCAGCTAAGTTGCAAGAAGTGAGCTTTATCGCAGGGCTTGCTGTATAAACCTTTTTTCCTCATTACCGGTATGAGATGCTTGTTACGAAGAGTTTCGGACGCCCGCGTGTTGGTGGAGGATCAAATTGTGGGCCAAATTTCAGCAGGTTTACTCATTTATCTTGGCATTCAGCAAGCGGACTCGTCTGACGACCTTGAGTGGATAATTAAGAAAATCGTAGGTATTCGCATTTTTGAAGATGAGGATGGCCACATGAAAGCTCCAGTCGGCTCGGACTTGGGCATCTTAGTTGTCAGCCAGTTTACCTTGTTCGGGAACCTCAGGAAGGGAGTTCGCCCTTCTTTTCATCGGGCGGCTCCTCCTCAGTCAGCCGAGGGAGTTTACAATGATTTTGTCATCAAACTAAAAAAAATACATTCAGGTCCTGTAGAAAGTGGTGTTTTCGGGGCTGATATGCTTGTAGTCGCCTCCGATGATGGCCCCGTTACTATCTGGCTTGATTCCAAAAATAAGAACTATTAAAGACTGGGAATCTAATCGGCGATCAGATCCCCGAATGTCTGAAGTATTTAATTGCTTGGATGGTCCTTGGCATAATAAAAGATTTTGGCTTTGATGTTACATCTATGTTTCCTATATTAAATGATTATGATTCGGGAGCTTATTTGTTGCTTATGCCTTAGCGGATTACTTTTGGTGTCCAGCTGTAAGCAATCGAAAAATTCTGCAGCTAAACTAAGTAGTCCTTCCATATACAAGGCATGGGATGCTCGCTATCATTATGATTCGCTTAATCGTAAAATGATTCCCAAGTATGAAAACTATCAAGTTGGACTTGCGTGGGGCAGAGATGAGCAGGGAAGGATGAATTACGCCCAATATTATGATGGCCAGGGTAAACCCATTGAGGATCTTCTTGTGATCCATAAAAATAAATTGGATCAGGAAAGGGGGCAACGTTGGGACGAACTGAATCGAGCCCGTATTAAAGAGCTTAATGAGCGCTTGCTCAATCTTCAGGATGCGTCTGATGATAAAGAAGAACAACAGGACCCGGTAGAAGATGATGGGATGGATTTCTTGCCTACACCCTTTATCCCAGCTGGTATCAATATGGAGGTCGAGGGTGACAGTGCAGGTGAACCCAGTCCTTTTAGTCCCATTTCGGACGCACCCGCTATGGAAGATGGAGCCGAACCTTCCCCATTTCTTCCTTTAACTCCCTGATCGTAAAAGTGAAATCCCTGCCTCTTATTCTTTCTGTTCTTACGCTGCTTGTGGCATGTTTTGGGATTTGGAAAATCATGGACAGCGTGGGGCTTCACGATGCGAACCTTGCCGCCATCAGCCAAAGCGAGGCAAGTGCATCGGAAACTCGCTTGGAAATTGATGAGTTTGCCAAAGAGCACGCAGCTAAATTTTCTCGAGAGAGGCGTAAAAATCAAGAACTTGGCGAGCAAATCCTCGCTCTTTCAACTCAGAAAACTTCCTTGGAAACTACTTTTACAGGGCAAAGCTCCGAAGTTGAAAGTTTTAAGAAAATAGTGGATGAAAAAGCGGAAGAGGTTTTGAATCTCAAGGTAGAACTTGCAGGGGTTGATAAAAAAATCGATGCAATGAAGGAAAAGGTTGTCCAAACCAAGTCAAATATCCCGCTCATTCTTTCGAAGATGCAAGATATTGAAATGCAGTGTCAAAATGAAAAAGAAAGGAGCCAGCGAATTGCCAACGATCTTTCTGATTATGCCGAGATCACAGAAATCCTGAAAGGTCATTTTGATCGCACCATTGATGCGTTATACACAGACAAGTACGAGCGACCTTGGATAGAAAAAGGTGAGATGCTTAAGCTCAATAATTTTAGTTTAAATTTAGAAAAGGGCCTGCTTGGCTTGCCGATAGGAGAGGAAATCGGCTTGGAACCAGGAGCTTTCCTCGCGATCGATTCTCTTGGGGAAACCATTTGTAAAATTAAGATCATGGAATCGAGCCAAAATAAATCAATTGGTTTGATCATGCCATTGTTTGGCAAACCTGAGAAATTGTTGGGTATTAAAAGCTTTGACATTAAACATCTTTAGAATTCTAGCCGGATTAGCTCTTATCTGCTTGGGGGTATTATATGTACTCAACCTTGAAAACTTTGATCCCCTGAGAAAGGAGTTGGAGAAGGCAACGAAGACAGAGCACAATGCTTCCTTAACTTTAGAGCTTGATAAGAATAAATCCGAAAAACTCATTACTGCTTTGTATCGGGAAAGAAGCAAGATGAGGCAAGAGTTGGAGGAATTGACAAACTCCATAGAAAAATTGGAAGAAGACATTGAACTACAGGCACCTCTATTGGAAAAAGTAAAAAAAGAAAAAGCTGTGGCTGAAAAAGAATGGCAAGATTTACTGTCTAAAATTAAAGACGCTGAACTTCCACTCATATCTATGGAAAAGGAAAATAAGCCTCTTTTTGAGGAATTTTTGAAGCACCAGGAAGAGCAAAAAAAGCTGGAAGCCAAACTGGCTGTTTTGGAAAAAGAGGCAAATTCATTGGGAGGGGACCTTAATGCGCTATCAAAGGAGAGAGAAGTTGCCCAAGAAAATTATATATCTAAAAGGGAAGAAATTTTGATGGAGATAAAACATCCTGGGTATCTTTATTATGGGGATGAAACCGAGGTTTTAATCTCCAGCAAAGCTCCATCCGGGAAAGGGGTTTTTATTGACCAGGGCCGTGGTTCTGGGATTCGGGAAGGGATGTTATTTCTAGTTAAGAAGTCACAGGTTTTAACTGAAATTCCGCTTTACTTGAAGTCGACGATTGTGGAAGACAAATTTTCTTTTCTCGAATTACTCACGATTGGAAAGTCTCAAGATGAACTTACTGTCAACGATGGAGAAAAACTTTTCTTGATTAGGACTGGGGATTCAAATACAAGTGAATAATTCAGTTTATATTCTCTCTTTTTTTACCCCAAATTAAAGTTTTCATCGTATAACTTTTAAATTATTACTGTTTCATGACAATTCCTGAGGAAAATCCTACGGACGATGAGCTCGCTGACTTGATGAACGACAGCGAATCTTCTGATGTTTCCGATGAGGCTGCTGCCGGTGTAGAAGCTGGTATACCTCCAGAAGTGCCCAGTGAAGATGGTCCTGTTTCGAACGAAGAAACCTTTAGTATGGATGATTTTGATGAGGAAATGTCTACATCGATTCCCCATACTGGTGCTGAGCCGGAAACAAAGAAGCCAAATATTAAGACATCAGAACAAGAGGAAGTTGTCGCTGTAAGCGATCCTTCCGGTGTTGCCAGCCCTGAGGAGATGGTAGCCGCTCCATCCCCCTCTTTCAAAGAGAAACAAAATGGGGCGGGAGATGTGGCTGAATTTCGTAAAAGCTTAGCGAATTTATCTAGGCAGCTTGAAATTGATAAGCTTACTTTTCTACATAAGACACTATCTGAAAAAGGTGAGTCTTTGCCGAGTTTAGGCCAGATAGCCAATGATATTCATGGGAATTCCTCACTTTGCCCAGACGGAGATCTTGACAGCTATTCACACAGGCCAGCAGCCCGACTCGAAGGGTGGATTTCAGGTCTTTCTTTCGGAGCGAGCAGGAGAGCCAAGAAATTCTCGAAGTAACAGTTTGTGGTGCCCCAAGCACCTCAACTAATTAGTTTTATGCGTTCGGTATCCTATGATTACTCTGTTGTCATACCTGCTTACAATGAAGAGGAGTACTTGCCATCGACCTTAAGGTCTCTTGATAAGGTACTCCGTAAGATTCCTCAATTCCGGGGGGAAGTCATTGTTGTGAATAATGGATCCACCGATCGGACTGCTCAAATTGCTGAACAGTATGGGGCCAAGGTGGTCGAAGAAACAAATCGTGGTATAGGGCGAGCCAGAAATAGGGGAGCAGCTATGGCAAAGGGTGAAACTCTTATCTTTTTGGATGCGGATACATGGTTATGCCTACCCACCTTAAAGACCGCACTTGAGCAAATATCAAATGGGATATGCGGGGGTGGGGGAGCTCTTGTTAAGTTTGACCAACATTACGGTAGATTTCTTTCAGGAATGGCCATACCTGCTCTTTGGAACTTTGTTTCGAAGACCTGCAAGCTTGCCGCTGGAAGCTTTATTTTTTGTCGTAAAAAAGATTTTGTGGAAGTGGGAGGGTTTTCAGAAAAACTTTATGCGGGGGAAGAGATACATTTCTGTTTAGCTTTGAAAAAAATCCTGCGGAAGCAAAAATTACCCTTTCTTATCATCGAGAAACACCCGGTTATCACATCATCACGTAAACTTCTTTGGTATAAAGATCATAAAATTGTTCTGGTCCTGCTTACTCTTCTTTTGTTTCCTTTTACGGTAAGATTCAGAAAGCTTTGCGGCTTTTGGTATAGTCGACCACCTTCCAAGTAAAGAAGATAGTCACTCAAACGGGTAGGATAAACCCCAGGAATTCCTCATCTGGTCCATTGTTTCAATTATGGATAAGCTCTCTTCAAGGGGCATAACATCTGAGTCTTTTTCTCCTTTTTTTATGAGCTTGCCAAAGTGTTCAATTTCGTAATTAAAGCCATTCCCGACAAAAGGCATTACAATTTCCTCCTGCTCTTGAGAAGCGTGCCATTGGATGCTCATTTTTTGAGGCTTCCAGCATTGTTTGTGGATGTAAAGGCTACCTTTTGTGCCAGCTATGTAGGCATCTTGTCCGGTTTCGCATCGGATAGAGGAGTGCAGTATGGCATGAGCTCCCCCTTTGTATTTAAGGATACAAGAGGCTTGTTCGTCGACCTTGGTGTCGCCTAGGGTAGCCAATGAAACGCATTCTGCAGGTGTGCCTAATATCATGGACGCAAAAGAGGCGGGGTAAATGCCTACATCAAGGAGCGAGCCACCTGCTAGGTTTGGATTAAAAAGTCGACCTTTCGGATCCGTATCTTTGGACGAAAAGCCAAAGTCTGCCCGAAGAAATAAAATTTTGCCGAGGGATTGAGAATGTATAAGTTCTCTTACTTTTACCATCAGTGGAGGGAATCTTGACCACATTCCTTCCATTAAAAGTACATCCTCTTTTTGGGCGGTAAGTGCCATGGATTTAACTTGGGCTGCATTGACAGCCAGAGGTTTTTCGCACAGAACATGTTTTTTATTTTGGAGGCATAAAATGGTTGCATCATGGTGCTCGGAGTGGGGAGTGGCTATGTAAATGGCATCCACCTTAGGACATTTAGCCAACTTTTCATAGGCATCGTAAACCAAAGGAACATTCCACTCCCTTGCAAAAGCCTCTGCTCTTGGGGCCGACCTTGAGGCGATGGCAACCAGTTGCCCATTGCTTGCATGTGTAAGACCTTCGGCAAATGCACGGGCTATCCTGCCTGGGCCTATAATTCCCCATTTGATACTATCTTCCATTCCTGTTATAATCGATAAATTCTCCAATAATATGCACTAGGGTTGACGAAATATCTAAGATGCCTGAAAGTCAAAACATGAATTTGAATGTGTTTATTACCACAAAGATAAAAATGTTTTTTTGTTTTTTCGGACTCCTCTTTACATGCTTAGGGGTAAGCTGTTCTGTTGAGGACTTTTCTACCATGACTGGCACTGAGACTGATAGGAATTCAACCTTAAATACGGCAAATACTGCAATTCATAGTTCGCAAGATTTGGGAGAAAACGCTTTACTCCAGATGAGCAAAGATATTAAAAATATCTTAGACTCTCACAACGCTGCCCAACGAAAAGATATGGAAATACTGTTACAAAATTTGCTAAATTCTTATGAAAAAGAGCAGGTAAAATATCAGTTTTTAGGTGACGGGCATGAAAAGTGGATTTACCGCTGTAATGTAATTACAGGAGAAATTGAATGCTTTAGTATGTCTTCCAACAAGCTTCGCCTTTTATCAAGTAGTAAATAAGTTTCTATATGAACCCAAACGCACATTTTTTTAGGGGAACGATCCTTTTCTTTATTGTTATCTTTTTCTCGAGTTGTTCCCGAACCGAAAAGTACAGCCAGAGTCCATCAATGAAAACACAATTGAGGAGACCACCTGCTGCCGTAGAGCGTGCCTGGTTGGCAAGGCACCAATATGACCCCGAGCGAAGGTTGGTGGTGCCTAAGTATAATGGAGCCCGTTGGGGTTCCATTTTGGAATACACGGAGGAGGAAAATCTTGTGTATCGAGATTGGTGGGTTCGGGATGTAAAAATGCAAGAGTTAAGCCCGGAACCATCCACTCAATTAACACCTTTTCCCCAAATTGAAAATGGAAGAGCCGAGGGATCCATCGAGACTGAGGATCCTACGAGTGCCCTGACATCCGACGATGAGTCTGATGCTGGGGAGGTGGATGTTTTTTCGGGCGATGGGGGCACAAGTGCTGATGGATCAGATCCTTTTGCTCCTGTACAAGAGCCTATGGGCGACCCCTTTGCACCGGTGGAAAGTCCACCTGCAGTAGACGCCTTTAGTCCTCTCCCGGGTGGTGACCCTTTTGCTCCGCTGCCTTAAGAATTATTGCGTGTAACTGAATTTATCATTCAGCGCATCAAGGCCAGCAGTTTTAGTAAACTCACTGGGTCGATTAACTGCCAAGCTTTGCAAAATTTTAAAGACCCAATTTCTTTTTTCAGGCTTTCCGATATCGGTTGCGATTTCTTCGGCCGTGTAAGATTTTCCTGGGTTTGTAACGAAGTGGTTTTCCACAGCTTTGCGTACAGCAAGAATAGATGCCGCCGCTTTTTTCCCAGCTTCTACCCCGGGTTGGTGGTAGGCATTTATCTGGACAAGAGAGGCGTAGAGGCCGACAGCTCTCTCAAATAATGCAATAAGCCGACCGATCGCTTGTGGAGTGATTTCGAGAATTGATAAGGTTATGGATTTTCGACCTTTTTCATAGAGGGCATCCCGGGTGCCGAGGAAAAAACCATGCAAGTAATCTCCGGAGTTCATCCCGTCCTCATCCACAGGAATCGAAGATTGGTCCCGGTACTTAAGGACTTCCACGAAAGTTGCAAAAAAGTTGGGCACCCCTTCCCGTAGTTGCTGGACATAGGCATGTTGGTCCGTGGAACCTTTATTTCCATAAACCGAAATTCCCTGGTGCACGACTTCACCCTTCGTATCTTTTTCCTTGCCCAGAGATTCCATGATCAATTGTTGGAGGTATTTGGCAAAGAGATCCAGGCGGTCTTTATATGGCAGGATCACCATATCTTTGGCCCCCTTTCCATCGGTTAGGAAGTGCCAGGATAGCGCAAGCATGGCTGCAGGGTTTTGACCTTGGGCAGGTTCACGGGTAAGTTGATCCATTTCTCTGGCTCCCTGGAGAAATGCGTCGATATCAATCCCTTGTAAGGCCGCAGGCATAAGCCCAACAGCTGCAGTTTCACTGGTCCGTCCTCCAACCCAGTCCCACATGGGTAGAAAGTCGAGCCAACCTTTTTCTTGGGCGTATTGGTGGAGTTTGCTTCCTTCACCGGTGATCGCGATGCTGTGCTTGGCAAAATCCAGGCCTTTGGAATCAAAAGCGTGTTCGGCTTCCAGCATACCATTCCGTGTTTCTGGGGTGCCGCCTGACTTTGAGATGACGAGGACAAGAGTGGTGGCAAGAGAGTTTCCAATCTCCTGCAAAGTAAGATCGATTCCATCCGGGTCTGTGTTGTCAAAAAAATGAACCCGCAGCTTGTCTGTGGCGGGAGAACCCAAGGCTTTACCCACAAATTGAGGTCCAAGTGCTGACCCACCAATCCCGATAACCAGAAGATCCGTGAAGGCACCAGACTCCGTCTGCAGTTCCCCGGAATGAACGGATTTGGTAATCTTTTTAACTTTCTCAAGGGTATCCACAATGGCTTGGGAAAGTTCTGGTTGTGGAGCCAAACCTGGATCGCGCAGCCAATAATGTCCCACCATTCGATTTTCATCGGGGTTGGCAATCGAGCCCTTTTCCAATTCCTTCATGGATTGCAAGGCTTGGGTCATGGGCTCAGCCATGGACTTTAGGTAGTGGTTGTCAAAGTCAACAAAGGAGAAGTCTGCCCAAAAATCTGCTGCCGGGTGAGAGAGGTATAATTCTTTATTCATAATATTTTAAAATCCGTCGGTGATGGCTCCTAGGGAGGCAGAGCTTACAAGTTTTGCATATTTTGCCAGAACTCCCCGCTTTTCTTTGGGAGCTGGTTGTTTCCAATTTGATTTTCTGTGATTAATTTCATCATCAGAGAGTTCAAGAATAAGTTCATTTTTTTCTGCATCAATGGTTATTTGGTCATCCTTTTGGATTAAGCCAATGAGTCCTCCCACCGCAGCCTCTGGGGTTACATGGCCGACAACGAAGCCGTGGCTTCCTCCTGAAAACCGCCCATCGGTTATCAGTGCGACCTCTTTTCCCAACCCTTTTCCCATGATGGCTGAGGTAGGGGAAAGCATCTCTCTCATGCCTGGGCCCCCCACAGGTCCTTCGTTACGAATAACAATTACATGACCCGCTTGCACTTCCCCATCCAGAATTCCCCGCAGGGAAGCCTCTTCGGATTCATACACAATGGCCTTTCCCGAAAAAGTGAGCCCTTCTTTTCCCGTTATTTTAGCCACGGCACCCTCGGCGGCAAGATTCCCATAAAGAATCCGAAGGTGACTGTCCGGCTTAATGGGGTCGTCAAAAGGTCGTACCAAATCCTGGCCCTTGGGGTAGGGGGCATATGGCGTGGAGTTCCTTACATTTTCCGCAAGTGTTTTTCCCGTAACTGTCATGCAGTCACCATGAAGCAGTCCTTGGTCAAGCAGGGTCTTGAGCAGAGGACTAAGCCCACCGATTCTTACAAAGTGAGACATATTGTATTTGCCGCTTGGTTTGAGATCGCACAAGACGGGAACTTTTTTCCCTATCTCCGTGAAGTCATCCAAACTTAAAGGCACATCAGCTGCATGAGCCATGGCGATGAGATGAAGTACAGCATTGGTGGACCCGCCCAATGTGATGACCACGGTGATTGCATTCTCAAACGCCTTTCGGGTCATGATATCTCTGGGCTTGATATCTTTTTCAATCAAGTTGACCACCGCGGCTCCTGCATCTCGTGCATCGATTTTTTTGTCGTCTGAGACCGCAAGCTGGGCAGAACTGTCAGGTAGGCTCATGCCGAGGGCTTCAATCGCTGAGGACATGGTGTTGGCTGTGTACATCCCTCCACAGGATCCTGGTCCTGGGATTGCTTTTTTTTCTATCTCAGTCAGCTCCTGTTGATCAATTTGGCCAGAGGCGTGAGATCCGACCGCTTCAAAGACGGAGACGATATCCAGGTTTTTTTCTTTGTGAATACCGGGGAGAATAGTACCACCATAGACAAAGATCCCTGGACGATTCATTCTTGCAAGAGCCATTACGCAGGCAGGCATATTTTTATCACATCCGCCAATGGCAACAAGTCCATCCATTCCCTCGGCTCCAACCACTGTCTCAATGGAATCGGCAATCACTTCCCTTGATACCAAGGAATATCTCATGCCCGGGGTTCCCATACTTATGCCATCGGACACAGTGATTGTGCCAAACGGAACGGCTTTACCCCCGGCTTCGTCCACTCCTTGCACCGAGGCTTTGCCCAATTCGTCCAGGTGGGAGTTGCAGGGCGTGACCATGCTCCATGCCGAACAAACGGCAACTTGAGGTTTTTTAAAATCATCATCATCGAAGCCCACAGCCCGAAGCATAGAACGATTGGGGGCTCGGTCATTGCCATCGACCACAATGGAGGAGAAATTTCGGTTACAACTACTCATGGTTTTTTATTAATTACTTTTAGTTTCGGATGATTTCTGCTTGTATAATAACTTGCGAACACAATCTTAATTGGATTGATTCGCAATCTTCTTTTTTGAAAAATCTAAACTTAGAGTCTTTACGGAACGAAATCGATAAGATTGATAGGCAGGTTGTTAACTTGCTCAATCAGCGTGTGCATACCGCAGCTGAAATTGGGAAGATAAAGACAGCTATGGGGGTAGATCCCTATGATCCAGCAAGAGAGGCTCAGGTCTTTTCCAAAATTGAGGATTTAAGTAAAGGCCCGATGCGAGAAGATTCACTTAAAACCATTTACAGAGAAGTTATTTCTGCCTCAATTGCCTTGGAGAAAGAACTCGTTATCGGGTACCTCGGACCCGAGGCAACTTATACCCATCAAGCCGCGGTTAAGAACTTTGGCTCCACCTTAGACTACCGGCCTCTTTTTGATATTCCTGATGTCTTTAATGCGGTGGAGTCTGGAGAGTGTGATTATGGAGTGGTTCCCATCGAGAATTCTACCGAAGGGGCTGTCAATCGCTCCCTTGACTTGTTGGTCGAGTCTGAGCTCTCGATTATTGCCCAAGTTTACCTCAAAGTTGAACATTGTTTGTTCAGCTTGGGGAAAGCTTCTGAAATCAAGGAAATCCAATCCAAGGATCAGGCTTTAGCCCAATGCGGAGAGTGGGTCCGTCGAAATTTCCCTCAGGCAACCTTAACCCCGGTAACCAGTACAGCGGAAGGAGTTAAGAATTGTAAAAAAGGAAATGGAATTGCGGCTATTGCCGGTGAACTGGCCGGTCGTATTCATGAAGTACCTATGCTGGAGCGGGGTATCCAGGATAAGAAAAATAATGTTACCCGTTTCTTGGTTGTTGCCCGCAAGTCACTACCGCATTCCCAAAAGATTAAGTACCGAACTAGTTTAGTCGTTACTCTATCTGATCAAGTGGGTGCTTTGCAGTCCGCCCTGACACCTTTTTCGTCCCGAGGTATTAATCTTTGTAAAATCGAGTCCAGGCCAAGCCGTAGAAAGTCATGGGATTACTACTTCTTCATCGATTTCATTGGGCATAGCAAGGAACAGGATGTGAGATCGGCTCTGAGCGAGCTCGAAACCAACTGTTCTTTTTACAGAATTCTCGGAAGTTATCCCGAAAATTCACCGGAATAAGAATTATTTTTTCTAGAAGAAGAGCACCGAGAGATCTTGGTCATCGCGTGCATATTTCATGACGAGCTCTTCGATAAAACAGCGCAGTTCCAGGTAGGTTTTCTCTTTTTTGGGAGTCCATCTTTTTCCAGCTTGTAAGGACTCGCGTAAGCCAGAGACCAAAAGCATCCCTTTCATTGCTCCATTGAAAGATTGAATAAACTCTAATATCGAGGCTCTTACCCATAGTGGGTCAATGGAGTGTCTCTTGGCATTCCAGTGAGTGAAGTTTACATTTCGATCATTGGGGAAGTGAAAACGCACCACCTGCTCAATACAGTGATCAAATGATTTCATCGACATTTCCGCCCCCCCATCATTATCCCGCATAAAGGTAAGTGTCCTTTGCAGTTGAAGAGTTTCTTCACGAGTTGAAGCGCTCCCTATTACAGAAAAGAGAGCGTTCAAGCTTTGAAGTCTGGTATAGTCGTCTCTTTTAGTTACCGCCTTTGACACCCTTTCCCCCGCCACCAAGGTTAACAATTTCCACCGCAAACTGGGATAAATCCCGGAAGTCTTCGTAAAAACTAGCATATCTTAACCACGCAATGCCATCCACTTTGCGTAATCTTTGCATGATGGCTTCAGCGATCACACGGCTTGGTACTTCGCTATCGAATTCATTTTCAATCCGACGCAAGGTTTCGGATAACAAGCCATTGATTTGCTCCGCATCGATGGGGCGTTTGGCGATAGACCTTCTCAGTCCCATAGCCAACTTGGTACGATCGAAACATTCCCTTCTGCCATCTCGTTTTACAACAACGAGGTCCTCTCGGAGAACTTCTTCAATCGTCGAAAAGCGATGATTGCACGACAAGCACTCACGCCTTCTTCGGGTTGAAGCCACTTTGCCTGCACGAGTCTCGAGAACTTTAAGTTCGTCTGAAGAACACTTAGGACAAAGCATAAGTTATATAAGATTCCAAAAACACCACGATGTTGTTCTAGCAGAGTTTTAAGAAATTCTTCAAGATCATAATTCCATTTTCTGTGGCAAGAGACTCGGGATGGAATTGAACCCCCCATATCGGGAGCTCTTTGTGCTTGATACCCATGATTTCGCCCTCATGCGTTTGAGCCGTTATTTTTAAGGCTGATGGAAGGCTTGCAGGGTCAAGTAACAACGAGTGATAGCGAGTTGCCTTAAAGGGGGTTGGCATACCGCTGAATAAATCTTCTCCATCGTGCTCCATGGGCGATGTTTTCCCATGCATAAGGCGATCCGCCCGCACAACTTGCGCTCCAAAATATTCTCCAATACATTGGTGTCCCAGGCAAATGCCCAATATGGGCAGTCGATCTTTGGCCAAGTGGATGGCCTCCAGGCTTATTCCCGCCTTGCTGGGGTCGCAGGGACCAGGGGAAATGACCAGGGCATCAAATGAGGAGAAACCTAAGGTATCCGCCCTGGTGGTATCATTGCGAATAATTTCAACTTCTGCCCCAAGTTCCCCAAAATATTGCACCACATTGTAGGTGAAGGAGTCGTAGTTGTCTATTACCAGCAACCGCATGGTATTTTAGGGTTGAAACCCTTGCTTTCTTGCCCGCTCTTTAAGTCTCAAACCATTAAGTCGGATAAACCCTCCGGCATCTTCCGGTCGGTAATCACTTTCGTCATCATCCATGGATGCAATATTCATATCATACAGGGATTGGTCTGACTTCCGTCCCACGGTCGTGATGTTTCCTTTATAAAGTTTTAACCGGACAATCCCACTAACTGTATTTTGACTTTCATCAATGAAAGCCTGAAGGGCTTCTCTTTCCGGTGCATACCAAAACCCATAATAAATGAGTTCGGCGTAGCGGGGGATGAGGGAATCCCGAAGGTGCATTAAGTCACGATCCATGGTCAGGGTTTCAAGTTGCCGGTGGGCATGGAGGAGGATGGTGCCCCCAGGTGTTTCATAGACACCCCGACTTTTCATGCCCACAAAGCGATTTTCCACAAGGTCCACTCGTCCAATCCCATGCTTTCCCGCTATTTCATTGAGCTCCTTGACAATCCCGGAAGGAGAGAAGGCTGTGCCGTCTATTGCCTTACAATTTCCTTTTTCAAATTCCAGCTCAATGTATTGAGGGGTATCCGGAGCAAGCTCTGGGTCCACAGTTAATTTGTACATTTCCCTGTTTTCAGGGGTAGTGGGGTCAAACCATGGATCCTCAAGGATGCCGGCTTCATAAGAAATATGCCATAAGTTGCGGTCCATTGAGTAGGGTTTCGAGGCACTCGCTTCAACATCAATTCCATGATCTTTGCAATATTCAATCATTTGCTGACGTCCAGGGAAAGTCTTCCTGAATGCCTCATCTCTCCAGGGAGCCAGAATTTTAAGGTCTGGGGCTAGTGCAGAAAAAGTGAGCTCAAACCTGCATTGATCATTGCCCTTGCCAGTTGCACCATGAGCCACTGCCGTTGCCCCAAATTCACGGGCAATGTCCACTTGTGCTTTTGCGATTAAGGGGCGTGCTATGGAGGTGCCGAGGAGATACTGGGACTCATAAATCGCATTTCCCCTCACCATGGGGTATATAAAATCGCTGGCAAATTCATCGACCAAATTAATGGTCCGGTGAGCAGATGCCCCAGTGGCGAGTGCTTTTTCCTCTAAGCCATCAAGTTCTTCTTCTTGTCCAACATCTGCACAATAGGTAATGACTTCAAGATTTTGAGTTTGGGCGTACCAGTGGACAAGGACGGAGGTATCAAGGCCACCAGAGTAAGCGAGTATTATTTTCATGCTAGGATTTTCGTGCTCGTAAGAATTAGTTCTGATTTAATTGTCGAAGAATAGCCTTCTGCATATGAAGACGATTTTCAGCTTGGTCAAAGAGAATAGATTGAGGAGAGGCCAGGACTGATGAGGTGACTTCTTCCTCTGGGTGAGTGGGCATGCAATGCATGAAGTAAGCATCTGGCTTTGCCATACTTAGAAGTTGTTCGCTGACTTGGTAGGGGGCCATGAGTTTTTTTCTTTGATTTTCTTCCTCTTCGCAACCCATGCTTACCCATACATCTGTATATAAATAATCGGAACCCTGTGCGGCAAGTTGCGGGTCCGGCTGGTGTTCCCATGTACTTTCCAGGTTGTGCTTGGCGAGATATTCTTTGATCTCTTGAGCAGGGGCAAATTCAGGGGGGCCAGATAAGCAAATATCCAGGCCAAATAAGGAACCAGCGAGGATCCACGAATTTGCCATATTGCACTGAGTATCCCCAAAGAAAGTAACTTTTTTACCTTGCAGTTCTTGAAATGGGTTCTGTGAAGTACAGGAGGTTTCAAGGATAGTCATGCAATCGGCAAAGATTTGGCAGGGGTGCAGGAAATCGGTCAACGCATTCACGATCGGAATCGAGCTATACTTGGCAAATTCCTCGATGATCTCATGACCATGGGTTCGGATAATTAAACCATCTAGAAATCTTGAGAGGACCTGTATGGTGTCGGAAATACTTTCCCCGCGTCCAATCTGAGTGGATGCCTGGTCTAAAATCAGCGGGTTGCCTCCCATTTCATTAATACCCACTTCAAAAGACACCCGGGTGCGTGTGCTTTTTTTATGAAAAAGCATACCCCAGGTTTGACCAAGTAAATCATTGGTTGGTCTTTGGCCCCGGCTTACTTTGTAGTGAAAAGCTTGGGTGAAAATTTCTTTGATCTCATCTGGAGAGAAATCATTTTCTTGCAGAAAGTGTTTCATTTTAATCGGAGCTTGCGAGGTGGGATGAAATAACTTGGTCAAGGAGCACAAGGGCTTGGTCGATTTCCTCGATTGAAACCGTCAAGGGAGGAAGGAAACGTATTGCATGCCCGCCAGCCCCAACTAACAAAAGGCCGGCATCCCGAAGTGCTCGCAGGATAGGAGCAGGGTCATTATGGCAGGCAAGTGCGAGCATGAGGCCTCGACCCCTTACCTCCGAGAAAAGGGAAGGGGAAGTAGCGAGTCTCTTGGCAAGTTGTTCCTTTAAATAAGAACCTTTTTCCTTGGCTGCCTGGATGAGATTTTCTTTTTCCAGTACATCAAGCACAGCATGTGCAGCCGAGCAGGCAAGGGGGGACCCGCCAAAAGTTGTGCCGTGACTGCCGGGTCCAAAAGTGTTGCAGTATGTCTCATCAATCCAGACAGCACCGATGGGGAACCCCCCACCTAATCCTTTGGCCATCGCTACTGCATTAGGCGTAATTCCTGATTTCTGAAAGCCGAGGAATTCACCGGTCCTGCCAATACCAGCTTGTACCTCATCGAGTAAAAGAAGTATATTTTTTTCAGAACAGAGGGCAGAGATTTCTTGGAGAAAATGATCGTCAGCCTCATAGATTCCCCCTTCGCCCTGGATGGATTCAATGAGAACGGCGATGGTATTGTCATCGATGGACCGTGAAAAAGCCTCAACATCATTGAGTGGAGCAAAGGTAAAGGGGTGAAGCAAAGGTTCAAACCCGTTTCGATATTTCGGCGACTGAGTTGCGGATAGGGCACCCAGTGTACGACCATGGAAGCCATTTTCTGCGACCACCACTTTATTTTTTTTTGGGTTCTTCTTATTACCGACATAGCGAGCTAATTTGAGCAATGCCTCATTCGCTTCGGCACCACTATTACAAAACAGGACCTTGCCTGGACCAATCTTCTCCACCAATCTCTTGCCAAGCCTAACCTGTTCCGGGATTGAAAATAAGTTCGAGCAGTGGACGAGTTGGGATGCCTGTCTGCTAATAGCTTCGGTCCAATGGGGGTGCCCATGACCAAGGTTGGTTACGGCGATACCGGTTGTGAAATCCAAATACTCTTTGCCATTGGAATCCCAAAGTTTTGATCCTTTGCCCCGGACAATCTCGATTGCAGGAGGGGCATAGTTTCCCACTAAGAATTGATTATGTTCCGGGGAAATCATGAGGAGGTGCCGTGTATAATTTCTGTTCCTATTCCTTGGTCCGTAAAGATTTCAAGCAGTATACTGTGGGGCAACCTGCCATCAATGAAATGCACACGGTTCACTGCGGATCCCAGGGCTTTTACTGCACTGTTTACCTTGGGAAGCATCCCTTTGGCGATTACCCCATCTTTTTTGAGTTGATCTACTTGATCAATGGCAAGGCTGGAAAGCAAACTCGACGGGTCTTGAGGGTTACTTAACAGACCGGGCACATCGGAGAGATAGACCAGCCTGCGGGCCTGAAGTGCAATGGCAATTTCAGCGGCTACAGTATCTGCGTTCACATTGTAGCATTGGCCTGTCGCATCGGAACCCGTAGAAGATATAATAGGCATTTTCCCCGATTCAAGGGCTTTGAGGATCGGAGAAGTTTTTACATTTTGAATGGAACCCACATAGCCAAGGTCGGGTTCTTGAGAAAGCTTCTCGCACGCTAATAAATCCTTGCCAGCAAGTCGCTGGACATCGCAGTCAAAGGAACTGACATAATCTGCCACTTCCTGATTCACCTGCCCATTTAAGATTTCATCAACCACCTTAATGGCTTGGCCATCGGTCACCCGAAGACCGTCAATGAACTGGGCTTGCAGACCTCGAACTTCTAACTCCTTGGTGACAGCTTTACCGCCCCCATGAACCACCACCACTTTTATCCCTACGAAATGGAGGAAAACCAAGTCCTGGGCCACTTGTGCACGGACTTGTGGGTCGGGGGAATCCATAAAGCTGCCGCCATATTTAACCACAAAAACAGAACCGCGGAAACGCCTTACATAAGGGAGTGCTTCCATGAGAATACTCGCTTTATGCTGACTTTCTTCGTATTCAATCATCCTGGTTTTACTCACTTTTGTTGAAATTGACATACTCTTCGCTCAAGTCGTTACTCCAAATCTCTGCTTCACCCGTGCCTTGGTTAAGGTCAAGAGTGATTGAAAAAGCCGACTGAGAAACAATTTCTTTCCATTGCGTCTTGTTATGATGAACTGGTTCTCCTTTACGGAGTGCAGCCACATCATCGTAAAACATATCAATTTTTTCATATACAAGGCCCACTTTTGCATAGCCGGCTGCATCCACAATTCTTCCCCAATTGGGGTCGGATCCATACCATGAGCTTTTGACAAGTAGTGAATTGGATACACACCGGCCAACCTTTTCCGCATCTTCATTCGAGTGAGCTCCTTTGATTTTTATGCTGACAAACTTTGTCACTTTTTCCCCATCGGTGACACACTTTTTAGCCAAGCATTGGCAAATCGCCTCGACCGCTTCTTTGAATGAGTGATCAAGGCTCTCGTCCTTGGTTGAGACTTCGATTCCACAGTTGCCATTGGCGAGCATAATGACGGAGTCATTGGTGCTCATGTCGCCATCGATGGTGATTCGGTTGAAGGATTTATTTACCGCTTTCTGCAAAACATTTTGCAGGTAATGGTTGCTAGCCTTCGCATCGGTTGTCAAAAAGGCAAGCATCGTGGCCATATTAGGTTCAATCATCCCGGCACCTTTAACCACTCCACCAACGCAAATTTCTCCAAAAGGGGTGTCAATGACAGCTGCGCATGACTTGGTGCAGGTATCCGAAGTTAGGATTGCTTCCTGAAAAGCTTTGGCTCCATCAAACCCTTCGAGTACATCCTCAGAGGCATCCCGAATACCGACAGTAATTTTACTCATCGGCAGGGTCACTCCAATTCGGCCGGTGGAGCATACAAAAACCTGGTTGGGTTGAACCTTTAGATGCCTTGCGGTTTCCTTGGCCATTTTGATAGCATCCAGCTCACCTTGCTTACCGGTGCAGGCATTGGCATTCCCGCTGTTGGCTACAACTGCATGGTAAGTGGCTTCTGGATCCAGGATTAGGTTTTGCGAATAGCGTACTGGTGCAGCTTTTACATCGTTGGTGGTGAAAACTGCAGCTGCATGGCATGGTTTGGAGGAATAAATAATTCCCAAATCAAGTTTGCCATCTTTCTTGCCTTTTACATCGCAGTGAACACCAGAACAGAAAAAACCGCGAGGTTCAGTCAGACCATCCCCATTTTCATAAAATTTCATACAAGCCCTGCGCTTTCCTCATATCCTTGGCAAATATTCATGGCTTGAATTGCTTGACCTCCTGCTCCTTTAATCAAGTTGTCTTCGGTTGAGCAAAGTACAAATCTTTCAGTTCTTGGATCGAAGTGGGCGGCAATATCAATTCCGTTGCTGCCAATAACATGTTTTACTTCGGGGAATAGCCCATGATCAAGGACCCGTACAAAAGGCCGGTTATTGTACGACGAATGCCAGCAATCCAAAACTTTATCTATTGACCCCGAAGCAGATGATTTCGCTGAGATGGTCGTGCAAATACCACGATTGATAGGAGCGAGATGAGGGTGGAAGGAAAGGGTGATATTAGCACCACTGTGTAAGCTCAGTTGTTCTTCGATCTCAGATAAATGCCTATGCTTGGGTAAGCCGTAAGCACAGGCATTTTCGTTTCGCTCGCAAAAGAGTAAGTTCTCCGAGGGGGTTCTACCCGCACCGCTTATTCCGCTCATCGAATTTACCACAATATCTGAAGGCTCAATGAGTTTTTCTCTAAGCAGAGGGGCAAGGGGAATAATAGTACTCGTGGGGTAGCAACCTGGAGCTGCCAGCAATGTGGAGTGATCCCAGGATAATGGATGAATTTCCGGGAGAGCATATTGGGCGGAGCCTAGCAATTCAGGAGCCGGGTGGGAGACCCCGTAGAAATCTTCGTAAAGCTCGGGGGAGCGGAGTCGAAAATCAGCGGACAAATCAATTACTTTCTTTCCAGCCTCGATCAAAGGCTTGGCGAAGGTAGCAGAGGTGCCGTGAGGTAAGGCCAGGAAAAACAGATTTATTTCTACTTGCTGGCACAAATGCTCAACGCCTGGGTTTGAAAATAAAAGCTTTTCACCTTTTCCACGCAGTCCAGGCAATTGTGAAGCTAGGCTTTTCCCCTCGAGAGATCTAGAGGTAATGACTGCGAGCTCGATATGAGGGTGATCAAGGAGCAAAGATATCAGCTCTCTGCCCGTGTATCCTGATGCCCCGATTATGCATGCTTTCATATCAGAATAATACTATGTAATTTAAAAAAACAAACCCCTCGGTTGGTGTTCCGAGGGGTCTTGATTAAAGTTTGTTAGAATAAGATTATCTTTTCGAGAATTGGAATCTTTTCCGTGCCCCTGGTTGTCCGGTTTTCTTTCTTTCAATTTTTCGTGGATCTCGTCGGAGATGCCCTGCCTTCTTGAGAGGAGATCTCAATTCACCATCCATTTTTTCCAAAGCTCTGGAAAGACCGTGGCGGATAGCACCCGCTTGACCTGTTCCACCCCCACCATTGACATTAACGGTAACATCTACGGTTTTAACCATGTCGACCGTGGCGAGAGGACCCATTGCCATTTTCTTTTGTTGCTCCGTCTTGCAGTAGTCAGAAAGCTCCCGCTTATTGATGGTGAAGGAACCGGTACCTTCCTGGATACGAACGCGGGCAGTGCTGGTCTTTCGGCGACCAGTGGCGAAAAATTCTTTGGTGTTTGATTTGGCACTCATAATAATAAAATGAAACTTTACTTGGAAAGAAGAGGGGATGGTTGCTGGGCTTCGTGCGGGTGCTCAGCTCCTTTGTAAACTTTAAGTTTTTTTAGCATTTGGCTGGCAAGCTTGTTTTTGGGAAGCATGCCTTTGACCGCATTTTGAATGATGAACTCGGGGCGTTTCTCCCGAAAATCAGCAACCGAGCGGTATTTTTCGTTACCCATGTAACCGCTGTAAAACATGTACTTTTTCTGTTCTTCTTTGTTCCCTGTAAGTTTTATTTTCTCGGCATTGGTGACAATGACATAGTCGCCCGTGTCCACATGCGGGGTGTAGGTAGGTTTGTGTCTGCCGCGAAGGGCATTTGCAATATCAACGGCAATGCGACCAAGAATTTGGTCCGTTGCATCAACGATCTTCCAATCGTGCGTTGTTGTTTCTGGTTTTGCTAAAGTAGTCTTCATTGAAATTCAGGGAAAAGATCAAAAATGAAGTAAATTTTTACTTTCGTCAACCGAACTTTTAAAGATGTTACGGAGAATATTAAAATTGGCCTGTGCCAAGATCCGAGAGGGTTTGGTCGTAAAATTTTTGTCCGTAGCCCATGACTCGATCCGTGTTATCAAAAACAACAGGCATGTAGTTACTTTCCACTTCCTTATTAGCGAGAGTTCCCGACTTGCCTCCCTTTTTTATCTTGTAGCGCCAAACACTGCCCCAATCATAACCTTCCATATAATTGGCAACTCCTACAAGGTCATAGACTTGCCCTTTCGTCATTCCAACGGCTAGTCCCATTAAATTGGCAACATTCTCATCAACCTGTCCGTCACTCTTGGAAAAAGGGTTTGCACCTTTGGAACCGCAGCTTACTGCGATTGTGAGGAGGAATACCGCGAGCATTAAAGAGCGTAGGTTACATAGTTTGCTAACTTTCATGGCTTATTCTTTATCCTTACTCCCCAATGTTGTGCAATATCTTTTTTTTAGCCCTGTGCTGTAAATCATGAAGGAAAAATTTACGATGAAGTGATTTTCTCTAAAGCCTGGTAGCTTCTAGCAATCATTTCTTTGGGGTCATCTAATAAATTTGCTGAGGCCAATGCATTATCAAGGAGTTGGTTTGCGACGAGTTGAGCAGTGGGGTCGTCTTTGTCTTTCAGGGCTGAAAGTCCCCGAATGATTGGGTTCTGAGGGTTGATTTGGAGCTTCATAGATGGTGCGGGCATGCCACCCTCCGGACCTTGCATCATTTTCATCACTCTTCTCGCCGAGGCACCCCCCATGCCGTCGGCACCGACAATGCAAACAGGGCTGTCAATGAGACGGTCTCCGGTTTCAACATCTGAGATCTTGTCTTTAAGTGACTCCTTAAGCCACTTGCAAAGGGATTTAACTTCTTTTTTGCCGAGAGATTCCTTCTCTTCGTCTTGGTCGATCTTTTCAAGTTTAACATCCTCAGAGTCCGCAGATATAATTTTCTTTTCCTTGTATTCACGAATGGTCTGCATGACGTACTCATCGACCTGTTCCGTGCAAAGAAGAACCTCAATGCCGCGGGCTTTCATCGCTTCCAAATAGGGGCCGGCTTCGATTGATTCCCGACTTTTTCCGAAAAGAAAAAGGATTTCATTTTGGTCACTTGCCATGCGGTCCATATAGTCATCCAAACCCGTGAGTTTCCCCGCATCGAGGGCGGTGGATTCAAAGCGCAGAAGTTTCGCGAGGTCATCTTTGTAAGTGAAGTCGGTGGCTGCGCCTTCTTTGATGAGCATGCCAAACTCACTCCAGAATTCGAGGTATGTTTCTTCTTCCTTCCTGGATTGTTCGTTGAGGAATCGGAGGAAGCGCTTGGTTAGGACTTGGTTAAGCTTTCGAAGCAATTCACTGTCCTGCATGGTTTCTCTTGAGACATTAAGCGGAATGTCCGAACTGTCGACTACGCCTCGAAGGAATCTCAACCATTCGGGGAAAAGCCCCTTAGGCTCAGCTTCGATCAGAACCTTCCTGCAGTGAAGCGAGACTTTGTTTTCATTTCGGAAAAGTCCCATTTTCTCCATATTTCTTTTCGGTACAAAAAGTAGGGAGTTGATCTCCAAGGGGGCATCCGCACTGAAGTGCATCCGCATCAGGGGGGCCTCATACTCGTTGGCCTGAAATTTGTAGAATTCTTCGTATTCCTCGTCCTTGATATCTTGCTTGGAACGCATCCAGATGGCATCAACGGTGTTTACTTTTTCCCCGTTTAGGGAAATCGGGAATTGGACGAAAGCAGAGTATTTTTTGATGATTTCTTTAATTCGATCTTCTTTGGCAAACTCTTTGAAATCATCTTTTAACTTGATCACAATTTTCGCACCTCTTCTTTGTCCCTCTACTTCATCTATTTTGTAAGAGCCACTACCATCACTTTCCCAGCAATAGTCTTTGCCTTCCAGCTCCCACTTGCGGGTAAAAACTTGTACATTGTCGGCAACCATGAAGACGCTGTAAAACCCGACACCAAACTTGCCGATGAGTGCATCATTTTTTTCACCATCTGACTTGAGGGCTTCAATGAACTCCTTGGAGCCAGAGTGTGCAATCGTTCCTAGGTTTTGAACAAGTTCTTCTTTGTTCATACCAATTCCAAAGTCTTGGATAGTCAATGTGTTACCCGAGTCGTCCGTGGAAACATTAATTTCTAAGTCCAGGTTGTCATCGCATACATTTTTTTCTGTTAACTGTACGCGGCGCAATTTTTCAAGGGCATCGGAGGCATTTGAAATGAGCTCCCGGACAAATATTTCTTTGTCTTTGTAAAGGGAGTTTACAACAATATCGAGAACCTGCTTGGTCTCTGCTTGGAATTCATGTGAAGATGGTTTTGTACTCATAGTCAGTTTAAAAAAAGCTGTGGATAATAAGAAGAAGGTACCGCTCATCAAGCACCATCTTTTATTCAGGCGTCAACGGGTTGTTTTTTTATTTTTGGCAATGAGCTTTTTTCCTGAAGTGTTCGTGGGCTTCGTTGATTTCCTTCGCTTTGCTGTCTGCAATTTCTCTTATTTCTGGTCCCATCGCCCTGACTCGGTCTGGATGATATTGAGCGATTTTCTTGCGGTACCTAGACTTTATTTCTTCACTGTCGGTTACATCCTTAACACCTAAAATCTTTGCGTAATGGATATCTTTCAGGGAAGGTTTGGCCGATTGATTCTTGGGTTTTTCAGCATCCTTGGGGTTTTCACCGATACTCTTCTCTTCTTCTGACGGAGCTTTTTTGTCCGATTTTTTCCGAGCTTTAGGGGGAGGGTGGTCTTCCGCTTTTTTTTGTTTGGGCTTTTCGTCTGCTTTTACTTCAGCGGCAGGCTTCTTCGCTAATAAGAAATCAAGTTTCCATAGCATCCACCAACTCGTTAAGCATACCAGAGCCCAGGAAAGCTTTAGGAATATAGCAGAGATTTTATTGGGTGAGATACCTGTAGTGTCGCGAATTAAGAAAGAGTTGTGATAAAGCTGGTAAAGAGCGGCACTAATATACTCAGCTAAAATAATAGAAAGGAATACCCCCAGTAGCCCACCATAGCAGATTCTTTGAACGGAAGGGATTCGATAGGACATCATTTAAAACCTGCCTGAGCATAGTTGGAAGAGGAAAAGCAAAACCCCACCCAACACAATGACAAGCCATCTTTTAGCCCGATTCATCTTTTACGGCAATTCTCCTCCAGAGAGATTTGAATCTTTTTAAAGTCATAACTGAAACGAAAAGATGAGATTTTCGGGAAGTGGTGGTAGGGGTCGGATTCGAACCGACGAACGCACGAAGCGGGCGGATTTACAGTCCGCATCCTTTAGCCACTTGGATACCCTACCAGCCAAAAAAAACCTTTAAAAACAATTTCTCCAGAGGTGGCAAGACGATACTCTTTTTTCTGATTTCTTCTTTCAAGACTTGATCTGTTTCAAAAAAAAAGAACAATCAGGAAATGGATTTATATCCCGATAAAGTCGTTGTTGGCTTAACAGGGGGTATCGCTTCGGGAAAAACTTTGGCTCTGGGTTTTTTTGAAAAGCATGGATGGAATGCGATATCTACTGATAAACTGGTATCGAATATCTTGGAGAAAGATAAGATTGTTATCGACGCTATTCAGGGCCGGTGGGGACTTGATCAAGGAAATATTGACAAATCAAAGATTGCTCAGTTAATATTCAATCACCCTAAGGAACGATCTTGGTTAGAAAATCTTATTCATCCGATTGTTCGAGCTAAATGGGTATCCCTTATTCAGCAGTCTTCTCTCCGGCATCATGTGGTTGAGATACCGTTGTTATTTGAAAAAAAGCTAAGCTCTCATTTCTACAAAACCATTTCTGTTTTTGCTCCAGTGACAATCCAAATTTCCCGATTAATCAGCCGAGGCTTATCCCCTGAGGAGGCCAATTCAAGATTGGAAGCACAGGTACCCAATATAGAAAAAGCAGCCCTTGCTGATTATGTTTTACTGGGCAATGGCTCACCAGAATTCTGCAAATCCCAAGTGTTATCTCTCGTCCGAAAATTTTAAAATTCACTTATTTACCTCTAAAATCTTTTTATCATGCCAACTAAAAAAAGTTCCAAAGATACAGATTCCTCAGATACATCTCAAGAGTCCCAAAGCCCCCAAACTTCTCCAGAGCCGAATGATACCCCTAAACCAAATCCAGAGAGAAATGTTGCAGAATCCGGGGGAGAAGGTGGCCAGTTGTTTTTCAGTACCGACGGGGAAGAAGTTTCTGCTCCTAAGGAAAATCCTTACAAGGATGAATCCACACCTGGTTCAGGAGTGGCTGATTTAAAAAAGCCTGAGGAATCGGATGCAAAGCCAAATGGTGAAAACAGAAAGAAAAATCCTGCTCATGGCGGTGGACAGAACCATGGCGGTCATCCAAATCAAGGACCAAAGGGAAATAGGAAGCCAAATTGGCAGGATAAAAAAAGACCTAAAAATCGTCCTCGTCCGAAATTTAAAAAGCCTAAGAAATTACCCTTTGAGGAGACAGAAGTTCGTCCTCTTGAAATTGGCTCTCTTTTTGAGAATGAAAATATCAAGACTGAGGAGGGGCTGGTGTTACTGGCTGAGGAATTTGCCGGTAGTAGTGAATCACCGGTTATGCTTGATGAACTTCTCTCTTTAAACCTACTGGACCTTAAGGACAAGGTATCGTCGCTTCCCTTTGAAGTCACTTTGCCGGCAGCTCCCTTACGGGAAGAAATTATTGATTTGCTCCTGGATCGCTGCCTGGAGGAAAAAAGACCCGTGCAAGTATCAGGTATTATCCAGGTGATGGAAGATGGGCACGGTTTCTTACTCCAAGAAAAAGAGAATTATCGTTTGAAGTCCCAGTGTCCTTTTGTTCCAGCCCCTCTTATAAAAAAATACGGCTTGAAGACAGGTCAGTGTGTGCAGGGCTTCCTGCGGGCCAAGATGGATGAGGCAACTTGTCCAATTATCCTGCAAGTGGATACAGTGATGGGAGGTGACCCAGAGGAAGCCACCCGGGTAACCCCATTTACAGAGTTGGTGCCTTACTACCCACTCGAAAGAATTTATTTGGAAACAGATGAGAAAGCAGACTGGGATAATGTTTCCATGCGTGTGGTGGATTTAGTATCTCCCATCGGTTTTGGTCAAAGAGGTCTAATTGTCGCTCCGCCCAGGACTGGTAAAACAGTGCTGCAGCAAGGGATTGCCCGGGCATTGCGGGTTAATAACCCTAAAGCACACTTAATTGTCTTACTTGTTGACGAACGCCCCGAGGAGGTCACCGACTTTAGACGACAGGTGCCGGATGCCGAGGTCATTGCTTCCACCTTTGATGAAAGCGCAGAAAGCCATGTTCATGCCGCAGAGATTGTCATTGAGAAAGCTCGTCGTATGGTCGAGCACGAACAGGATGTTGTGATTTTACTGGATTCAATCACTCGTCTTGCCCGTGCCTACAATGCCACGATGCCCAATAGTGGTAAGATCTTAAGTGGGGGGGTTGAAGCCACCGCCCTGCAAAGACCCAAACGCTTTTTTGGATCAGCCCGGAATATTGAAGGTGGAGGAAGTCTTACCATTCTAGGAACCGCTTTGGTGGAAACTGGCAGCAAAATGGATGAGGTTATTTTTGAAGAGTTCAAAGGTACCGGCAATATGGAACTTCATCTCGATCGTGAACTGTCCAACAAGAGAATCTTTCCGGCCCTTGATTTTGAGAAAAGCGGAACCCGAAAGGAGGAACTGCTTTATCACCCTGATGAGCTTAATAAAATTTATTCTTTACGAAGGTCACTCAAAGGCGTTCCTCCGGCAGAAGCGATGGAAATGTTCATTCAACGGGTTCGTAAAACCAAGAATAATCCAGAATTTTTAGTCGGATTAGGGAGATGAGCTTGTAACTCCTCCTTAAACTCTTCAACTTAGGGTTTTATTTCTGCAAGTTACATGAACCCCACTGATGAATTCCTAATCGATGCCTTTAAGCAACAGAGCTTGGTTACGGATGACATTATTTCTGAGATCGAGGCGGGTTTGCCAGATAAGAATGATGACCAATCAGCAGATCGGGACTTGGCCCGGATGGATGCCTTGTTGACCCGCATTGGCTTGCCTCATCAGGATGTGGTTCAATTTTTAGCGGCCGAGTTAAACATGGAATCAGTTGATATGGCTCAAATTGAGCCTCCCGCTGAAATTATTGCTTTAATGCAAGCTTCCTGGGCTCGCCAGTATGAAGCTTTCCCAATTGCCGCCAGCCCAACGGAGATTGAGATCGTTTTTGGAAATCCGCTGGATGAAGATGGGATTGAAAACCTCACTCATTTGCTGGGTAAAGCCATCTATCCGAAGATTGCCTATCGTGGCCATGTTTTAGAGGCAATTGATGCAGCATACGGCTCGGCGGAAGAGCGTAAAATGAATGACTTCTTTGAGGGAGTGGAGGGTGGAGATATTGAAATTGGAGATGGGGTTAGGCCCGAAGATGTAAGTGAAGAGGATGCCCCCATTATCAAATATGTCCATTCTGTCATTAAAGACGCCCTAGAAATGCGAGCTTCAGATATTCATATGGAGCCTTTGGAAAAAAAGTTCAGGATACGCTTTCGAGTGGATGGTCGCCTGCAGGAGCAACCTGATCCCCCCAAGCGGCTGCAACCGGCTATTATTTCTAGAACAAAATTAATGGCAAATGTCAGCCTGGCCGAAAAAAGAGTACCCCTCGACGGTAGGATCAATGTAAAAGTCGGAGATAAAGTAATTGATCTTCGGGTTTCGACCCTTCCCACGGTACATGGGGAGAGTATTGTGATGCGTATTTTGGACAAAGAAAGCCTTAGCTTAGGCCTTCCTCAGTTAGGCTTTTTCTCTGACGATCAAACCGTTTTTGAACAAGTTATTAATATGCCTGATGGTATCTTTCTTGTTACTGGCCCCACGGGTTCGGGAAAGTCCACCACTTTATATTCTGCCCTCAATGTAATCAATCAATCGGATCGAAAAATTATCACCGTTGAAGACCCAGTGGAATATGAAGTGTCAGGTATCAATCAAGTTCAGGTACGGTCCGATGTGGGGATGACATTTTCGGCGGCCCTGCGAGCTATGTTGCGGCAGGCGCCAAATATTGTGATGGTGGGGGAGATCCGTGATTTAGAAACGGCGGAGATCGCGATTAATGCGTCGCTGACCGGTCATATGGTTTTTAGTACATTACACACCAATGATGCCCCGAGTGCGGTGTCCCGTTTGATCGATATGGGAGTAAAGCCTTTCCTGGTCTCGGCCTCGTTGAGAGCCGCACTTGCCCAACGGCTAGTGAGGTCGATTTGTCAAAATTGTAAACAGCCGTACACGCCAGCTGCCAGCGAACTATCAGTTTTAGGTATCAATGAAGAGCAGGCTGCGAATGCCAGTTTTATGGAAGGTGCCGGGTGTGATAAGTGTGGAGATAATGGATTCAGAGGCCGAAAAGGTGTTTTTGAGATTTTTACGGTCAACCAAGAGTTGGAGGAAATGATCTATCATAATGTAAGCATTGTCGATCTGCGGAAAAAGGCCAGAGAGATGGGGATGCGAACCATGAGGGAAGATGGTTTCCGCAAGGTACTTGCTGGGGTCACCACCTTAAGCGAAGTGATGCTTGTAACCACGGAAGAGAGTTAGTCAGAAGATGCTCTATATCGACTACAACTCAACCATTCGTGACATCTTTAAGCAGGTGGAGGGTATTTCACAGCATGGCCTTGATGAATTGTATTGCGAGGAGGTAAAAGAGGGGAGGAGATCCTTTGCAGAGTCGATCATCGGGGCTGGGCTCGCCACCAAGGAAGATATTTTGAGTTTGGTTTCCGAATACCTTGGTTTTGAATTGCAAGTCGGAGATGTCGGGGAAATTGATCCTGATACCCTGCAGGTTATCCAACCTGACACTGCCAGGCAGTATGGGATTGTACCCTTATACCTTTCGGAAGGAGGGGTTCATTTTCTCGCGAGTGATCCCTTTAATTCATCGATCATAGATGACCTGACTTTTGCCTTGGACTTGGAGATTTTCCTGGTGGTGTGCGATCCGGAGCATGTGGGTGCACTGTTAGATCACTATTATCCTGCCCAAGAAAGTTCGATTCAGGATTTACTTGGAAATGAAGGGTTTGAAGAGTTCGAAAATTTAGACGAAAGCAAGGAGTCCGATTTGACCGATGCCGCCAATGAAACTCCCATAATAAGGTTTGTGAACCTGGTCATGCAGCAAGCGATTCGGGCTCAGGCTTCTGATATTCATTTTGAGCCCTTTGAGGATGAATTCCGGATTCGTTATCGTGTGGATGGAGCTCTCTATGAGATGTCTCCTCCTCCGAAAAGCTTGGCCCTCCCGGTTATTTCACGGATCAAGGTAATTGCAGAACTCAATATTGCGGAACACCGGATCCCGCAGGATGGCAGGATCAAGATGACCATTGAGGGGCGGGCAGTGGATCTCCGGGTTTCGACATTGCCCACTCAATTTGGAGAAAGTGTTGTGCTCCGGGTACTCGATAAATCCGCGGTCAACTTAGACCTCGACAGTCTTGGGCTTCCGGAGAATGTGAAGACGGGTATTCGGGATGCCGTCCGCCGCCCCAATGGTATTTTTATTGTTACCGGTCCCACTGGTTCCGGGAAAACCACGACTTTATACAGTGCGTTGAAAGAAGTTAATCAAATGCATACCAAACTTCTTACTGCGGAGGACCCTGTGGAGTATGAGATTGAAGGTATTATGCAGGTTCCGGTTAATCACCAGGTTGGTCTCGATTTTGCCCGTGCGCTTCGGGCATTTTTACGTCAGGACCCGGACAAGATCATGGTTGGGGAAATTCGGGATATTGAGACTGCGAGGATCGCAGTGCAGGCCTCCCTTACCGGCCATGTTGTCTTGAGCACCCTGCATACCAATGATGCACCCGGAGCGGTCACCCGTCTTGTTGATATGGGGCTCCAGCCTTTTCTTTTATCGGCGTCCCTGGAGTTTGTTTTAGCCCAGCGGTTGGTACGGAAAATTTGTTCAGATTGCAGGCAGGAGTATGTCCCTAAAAAAGACCTGATCCAAAACCTTGGGTTGAACCCCAATGAATTAGGAGACCGAAAATTTTTCTTTGGTGCCGGTTGTGATACCTGTAATCAATCCGGTTATCGCGGAAGAACCGGTTTATTTGAAATGATCAAGGTAACTGACACTTTTCGGGAAATGATTAATTCGGGCGCAGCCACCCTGGTCCTTCGTCAATGTGCGATTGAACAGGGTATGCGAACTTTGCGAGAGGATGGCTTACGCTCCGTTTTCGATGGTGAAAGTACGGTGGAGGAAGTCTTGAAATATACCTAGAAATTTAACAGGATTACAATCATGCCAATTTTTCAATATGTTGCCACAGATCAAACCGGTGCCCAAACCCAAGGTAATTATGAAGCCGAAAACCAAGAGCAAGCTTATGCCCAACTTGCTCAGTACGGGTTATCGGTTACCCAGCTAGTCGCATATCAGGCAGCTCCGGAAGTCCCCAGTCCGGTGCAAGCAGGCAAGAAGGAAAAGAAGAAAAAAGAAAAAGCCCCCAAGCCAGTAAAGCCCGCCAAAAAGAAGAAAAAAGGAGGTCTGCTTGCCATGGAAATTGGGGGAGGGCCTACGAGTGAGGACATTTCTATTTTCACCCGCCAAATGTCAACTCTTGTGCATGCAGGATTACCCTTGCTGCGCAGCCTGGAGGTGATGATCAAGCAACAGGAAAAAAAACCAAAGTTTAAAGCGATGCTGGAGGAAATTTCCGATAAGGTTTCTTCCGGTGGTAATCTTTCGGATGGCTTGGCGATGTACCCCAAAACCTTTGATAATCTTTATGTTAATATGGTGAAAGCAGGGGAGGCGGGAGGAGTTCTGGAACTTGTCCTCGATCGTCTTGCTCAGTTTCAGGAGAAATCAATCCGAACGATTAAGAAGGTAAAGTCCGCGATGATTTACCCAAGCGTTATCATGTTTGTTGCCGTAGGTATTGTCACCCTTTTGATGATGGTGGTGGTTCCTCAGTTCCAGACGATCTTTGAACAAATGCTTAGAGGAGCACCTTTGCCTGGACCCACGCAAATCGTCATTGGAATAAGTGAATTGTTTTCAACACACCCGGTTCTGGTCCTGGGGGGGATGGCTGGCACTGTGGGCGGGTTGCTCTTGTTCAAGAAAACCAAGGTGGGGGCCAAAACCTTTGACTGGCTAGGTTTGAATGTGCCAGCGGTGCGTGATGTTGTGGGTAAGTCGAATATTTCCCGAATTACCCGGACATTTGGAACTCTAATGAGCAGCGGCGTTCCCATATTGCAGGCCCTGCAAATTACCCGTGATACACTTTCCAATACTTTTTTTATCAGGGCCATGAGTAATGTGCATGACTCTGTTCGTGACGGGGAAGCAATGGCTGTGCAAATGGGCCGAGAAACGGTTTTCCCCACCATGGTGACCAGCATGGTGGAAATCGGGGAAGAAACCGGAGAACTTCCGGATATGTTAACACGGATTGCAGATAATTATGACGAAGATGTTGATAACGCTGTGGCTGGCATGACCTCTCTGATTGAGCCGGTTATGATTGTATTCCTTGCGGTTGCTGTAGGTTTTATTGTGATTGCCCTGTTTTTACCCATCGTGGCAATCATTGAAACCATTGGCAAATAAAGAACAGCTGCTACTTATTCCGGGTTGATTTGATTTTGCTGGAGCCATGCCCTTGACCCCTCCGGGTCCATTTTTTCCCAAGACTGTAAGACTTTCTTAATCGCCCTTTTTCTGGCATCCGGTTCGGTTATGGATAGCGCCCAGCCGGCGGCACCTTCTGGGTCCCGCCCGCTGATTCGGTTTACAAATTCACCAACTACGGGGTCCAAAGAGGGAGAAGGGGGGAAACTATTTAGCCACTTTGCCGTGGATACGGGGTCAACCAATGACCACCTCGAGGTCAGTTGCTTCATGGCATAGCTTTGCTTTTCCTGGTCATTAATTTCACTGACCCAATTTGATGCATCTTCCGGCGATTGTGAAACCCATTGGGTCAGCAGGTTGTCCATAACTCTTTGGCTTGCTGCATCGGAGGGCATGGACTTAACCCATTGTGCCGTTCCCTCAATGTCTTTACGGGCAATGCGGGAAGCCACCTGCCCAAGAATGGTTTCCCGCAGCTTTGGGTCACCATCCGGGAATTGGTTTGCCCATGCTATAGCGTCTTGGGCAGATTTTTTTGAATATTCCTGGGCAAGAAAAGTGGAGCTCTGCCAAAGGGCGTTACCGGCAGGTAAGTCCCAGAGCATAAGGTTCGCGGTATGCAAGTCTTTTTCTGCAACTCCTTTGATTACCCCAACAATGTAAGGGTTATTTTCAGGGGTTTGGCTAACATTGCTCGATTCAGCCCATGCAAGGGCAGCCTCAGGGTCCTGAGTGGCCCAGCCAGCCAATGCCTCAGAAATACCGAATCTTTTTTCACTTTTCGCATCAAGCTTTTCCGAAGCATATCGCAGGGCCGCTTCCGGATCGATGGCAGACCAGCTTCTCATGAGTAATTTCATTTCCAAGTGCCGCCCATACCCAGCCGGGAGTGCCTCAAACGCACCCACTACATCCTGTACATTTGACTTGTCCATGGAACGCAACGCATCCAGGTAAGAACCCATACGTTCTAGGATTCCCGAACCTTTCATGATTCGAATCAAGTTTGGGGGAAGGGGCGGCGAGGAAGTTTGGAG